>JANNFJ010001023.1:0-3848 GCA_031379725.1 Calothrix sp. OTE_75_metabat_31 | reverse complement strand
TGATTATTTCTTCTACTAGAACAGTCAAGTAATCATGTACCATTTCTGTTTTATCCTCTGGTTCTGGTTTTGTTGCGATAACATCGAGTTTGTCCTCAATTTCATTAAGCGATTCAAGAAAAAGAAGCTCTTTATCATCACCACCTGCTTCGGCGAGTTCAAGTATTCTTTTTTCTTTTTTGCTTAATTCTGTCATGGTGTTTATTTTTTAGAAAAGTTAAACAATTTTTCCCCTAAAAGGAATTTTCTCACTTTTTCTTCCCCACCAAGTTTTTTCACCAAAGATGATACAAAAGACTGTTTTTGTTGAGCTGTTGTTGCTTTGTTGAATTGTTCAAGTGATGTTTTTACTAAGTTATCTGGAAGATTAGCTCCCTTAAGTAATTTAGTAATGCCTACTTGGCCTAGGCTCATGACAGCATCTCCCACTTTTAAGTTCAGTGCAGACCTTGCTGCATTAGTTACCGCCATTGGAATAGATATTTGTTCGGCAAGTGAGAATGGTGATTGACCCCCAACAACAGCCGCTCGTTTTTGTGCCACCTCTTGAAAACTAGATAGATTGCCGTAAAGCTTTTTAAGCGGGGCAACATCTTTACCAGTTGCGTTTTCTATTGTTCTATAAAGTGCATCTCTCAAAGCATTAGCTTCGTTGATGACATATTTAACGGTAGGGTCTTTTTCTGCCACATGTTGAGCAACTTTATTCTTTGCATAATAAGAATATAGTTCAGCATTGGCAGATTGAAGAAAATCTTCTGCATCAGCAGGATTTATAAATCCACGATATGTATCTGCAACTTCATTTATTTTTTTAACAAGTGCTGGATTTTGTATTGCTGTTCGTTTATCAACAGAATTTACCATAGCATCGGCAATTTGATTACCATCAATCCAATGGTCGGTTGATTTACCTAAAGAAGATTCATAGTTCGCCCACAATGATTTTTTAATCTGCTTTGTGGCATCAACAACATCGTCAACCGACTTTATAGTTTTACCTGTATCTTTAACATAAGTACTGAGTGCTGGTAATACGTCTTCAATTGTTTTACTGAAGTTTATTTTAGTAGCATCCGGCTTAAGTGCTCGTGTCATTGCATCAACAGCTTCAGGTTTAAATTGAGAGTAGATAGCTTTTACTGGTTTTGCAATAACTGTACCTATTATTTTTGCACCTAATGGAGCAAGTCCTCCGACCGCTGTCATTACTCCTGGTTGTACTGAATCACTGATTGACTTGCCTTCTGCAAGATTCGTACCAACATCTAATCCATAACCAGTTGCAATACCCGCCCCTGTTGCACCAATTAGACCAGCTGCTTTAGAAACTATTGGTACTTTACTTGCTAGGTTTGCGCCTACAGTTTCTATACCAGTTGTTGGTAATACTGTAGCGGCAGAACGGGCAACATCTCCCGCTACTTGTAGTGGGGTTGGAGCTGATAAATCGTAGTTAGCAGTTGAACCTTTTGGTGCAAGACCAACGGCTTCTTGTGCAACGGTCAACCCATATCCACCTAAAGTACCAATAGCTTGTCCTATTTGTTTACCACCAAAAACATCTCCAAGGACATCACCAGTTTTGGCCAACCCACCCCATATTTTACTCGATAGACTTTGCTGTGGTTGAACAGCAGAATTAAAATATGGGTTTAAAGTAGAAGCGGTTGGGGAAACATCACCTAGTGTTCTTACTGACCCTGTTGGTATTGTTCCTAGTTCTCTAGCCATATTAAAGTTTAATGTCACTAGCTTGTAATTCTTTCTGTGTGACCGCCACTGCCTTACCACCTCTGTTTACTAGAATTTCTCCTTGCTGGAGTTGGGAACGGAAAGATGAATACTGGTCGCTACCTTGAGTCGTCTTAGTAACTCCGATTCTCCCATCGATATCATTAACTTGTTTTTCAAGTCTTCTATATAATGGTTCAAAACCGCTAACATCACGCCCTTCAGCTGCTAACACTTGCAAGTTACTATCAACAGAGTTTTTCACAACCTTTAGTGTCATAGATAAAACTAAATCACTTAGTTCTTTAGTAGAACGTATATTTGGTAAGGTTTTCGTATAGTTTGCGATGTCATTATCAGTTAAAACACCAACTTCTCCGTAGACACCACGAGCCAAATTAGGCACAGTTGCCTGCAAAGTTGCTTTTAATAACTGTGCCTTTACATCATAGGGATTTGCTGTCTTTAAAATACCGACTATTGGCCCCGTATCTATATTTTTAATTTGACTTTGTATACTATCTAATTGAGATGTAACTAATAGTGCCTTATTTATTGGCTTTGTTTGCTCTCCTGTCGGGATTTTTCCCCCAGCACTCGCCTTAATTGAATCAATAGTAAATGTTGTACTATTAGGATCAAGCCCTGCCACTTTTAAAGCGCTCTTTCTAGTTTGCTTATCATTAGCAATATCAGAATATATTTTGTTTTGCCTTGCTATGCTTTCATTGTGTTGGTCAAGAGCTTTAGCTTTATCTTCTGGGTCAGACATATACTTAGCCCCAATTTGTAGAGCTTCCATAGGACTTTTAGCTGATGTGATTTGATTGAGTACAGTGGAAGTGGCTCCGTTTTTAGCAGCTTCAGCAGCAAACGCAAGTGTAGTTTTACCATCCTCTTTCTGTTGTGCGACAAAAGCATCTTTAGCATCAAGTTTAAGTAAGGTAGCGTCAGCGCGTTTCTTTTCAGCTGGAGTAAATGAATTGTAATTATCTAATATATTTTGTCTTGCAGTGTCTAAATCTTGTTTTTGTTGAGCAAATTGTGCGTTTACAGCATTAGTAGCTTTCTTTTCGGCTAAAGCAATGTTCCCTTGTAAGGAATCAGCGATAGCAGAGAGTTTAATTGCTTCGATAGCATCAGTTCTTTGTACCTGTTGAGCCGCTATAGAGTTAGACCCTGTAGTTCCTCCTACACGGTTTATGGCATTTTCTTGGTTAGCAAGTGCATTAGCTTGGTGCATTTTAATCTGACCGTTGATGTCATTTAACTGTTGCTCAAAAGGAAGTGTCGCAGTATCAATGGCAGTTTGTTTCTGTACATCGCTCCCTAGTGTTTTTTGATACACAGACTGTAAAGCATTGTTCAGACGAGAAAAAACACCTGCCTTTGGTTGTTCGATGGTTGATGGGGTGATTGTTCCATTAGTACTATTAGTTTGTGTGGATGTTGGAGTAGTATTTCCTAGTGTTGATATATCTGAGATAGGTATAGTAGTTTGTGGTGGTAATGTGAGCGGTTGGGTTGGCGTAGTGAGAGTAGTAGCATTTATAGAAGCACTTGTTGGGGGAAGTCCAGTATATACAGAATTAGTAGTACCGAATGACATATTCTGTGGTGTTGTAGTAGAAGTATTTGAAGCCAACCCACCACTATTATTAAAAGTACCGTAGTCCATTATGCTATTTGTTTTTAAATTTGGTTGCATATTTTTATAATTATAACATGTTACTATTATTTTTTACGCTATTGTGGTTGACCTCCAAACTTTTCCAATCGTGTCATATACATATAATTTCTTGGTTGCAGTAGTAGTGTCTATTAAAATCTGTTCTGTAAATTTTCTTGGCGTTGAAGCGAGGATTCTGGTTAGCTCGGTAGCTACAGTAACTGTTTTTATAAAACCAACAGTATTTTCAATATCAATCTGCCTTCCAACTACCCCATTATGGTAGTGTTCTCTCATTTGCTGTTCTAGTTTTGCTATTCTTTCTTCCATATTATTCGGCCGTATCAATTTGGATAATGATTCTGCGTAAACCAAAATTGAAATTGGTCGTCGTATATTTGAGTTGAAACATGCGAACTTTATTGTTTAAAATGCCAGATTTACC
>JANNFJ010001005.1:0-4075 GCA_031379725.1 Calothrix sp. OTE_75_metabat_31 | reverse complement strand
AGTTTCTAGATTCCCGACTTATTTAATAAGTCGGGGATATGGGTCTCTCGAAACGGTCAGAATTGATGAAATGAAACAATAGTAGCCCTCTCTTTGTTATGTATATAATTCTAATTTTCGTATCCATCACAGCCACATTATATTTACTAGACAAATTAGCAAAGACTTCAAAATACCAAATATTTGGGGAATACTTCACCAAAGTCAACACGCAAGAACTCGTAGTAGCTTTAACCTACGATGATGGCCCCAATCCAACTTACACCAATCAATTAATTAATCTGCTTAACCGACTTGAAGCCAAAGCGACTTTTTTTGTCATTGGACAAAATATCGAAACCAATCCAGAAACAGTAAAAAAACTCATTGACAGCGGACACGAAGTAGGCAACCATTCTTACTCGCACCAAAAACTCATTTGGAAAACACCAGCATTTGTTCGTTCCGAAATCGAAAAAACCGATGAACTACTGCGTCAATTAGGAGTTAAACAAGAAATTTTATTTCGGGCACCCTTTGGGTATAAGCGATTTACCTTACCCTACATTCTTAAACAGATGCATAAAAAAAACATTATGTGGAATGTAGACCCAAAAGATTACCAAGAAACAAATCCAGAAATAATTGCCCAACGGGTTTTAGACAAAGTTCAGCCCGGAGCGATTATTTTGATGCATGATGGAGGAAGCGATTCTCGTTTGGAGACGCTACGCGATGGGCAAAGCCCCGTCGGAGGCGATCGCACTGCTACAATTGCCGCAACCGAAATTGTCATCTATAAGCTACAAGCACAAGGTTACAAATTCCTCACCGTCTCTCAAATGCGGGGAAATCAAGCAGGAAGTTAGTTTATATAAAGGATATTGAATATGTCATCACCTGCAATTACTACTGTAATTAAAATGATGGAGTCTTTACCCAAAGAAGTCCAAGACCGAGTTGTAGAAAATCTACAAGATTACCTGGATGATTTGAAAGATGAGCTTAAATGGGACAAGTCATTTGAGAAAACCGAAGAAAAACTAATTACAGCAGCGAAGCGTGCTAAACAAGAAATTGCACAAGGACGTGCTGTACCAGCTAAGGCGTGTCAGGATGTTGAGGGTAATGAAGCCGTCTTCACCCGTTGAAACGTTAAGTAATGATTGGATGTCTAAGGATGTTTATGATTTATATAGCAGAAAATCCTTTCCATCCGTCTTTACATTTTAAATGCGTTAACGACAAAGAAAATATTTGGTCTGCAAGGATAACCCGTAATTACCGAGCGGTTGGAATTTTTGAGGGTGATGCAGTTACATGGTTCTGGATTGGCAGTCATGACGATTATGAGAAATTTTTTTCATAAGACTCAAATTATACTAGTATTCAACGGCGGAAATAGGAATACCATTGTAGTGCGAGCATCTTGATCGCACTACATAAAAATGGTATGGTTACTTGCGCCATGCTGTACTAGCAATCCAAAAATTTTAAATATCGCCATAGCTTGATTCTCTCTTTATTTGACTAAGTTTGAAATTTTGTTTATTTAATTAATTCCCCCTTCCCCCCTTCACCCGTTCCCCATTCCCTAACAGATAATCTACACTCAAAGAGATACCGCTTATCTCAATGCTGCTGTTATGTCGTTCTCGATTGAATCGTTACCACCGTCCTTAGCGAAAATCGTCCAGCGTTTCCAACGCGCTACAGACCAGAAACGTCGGTACGAACAGCTAATATGGTATGGAACTAAGCTAAAAGAGTTTCCTGAAGCTGATAAAGTGCCGGAAAATAAAGTCGCTGGTTGCGTGTCGCAGGTTTTTATTACTGCGTCTTTAGATGATGGGAAAGTTACTTTTCAAGGTGATTCCGATTCGCAATTAACCAAGGGTTTAGTTGGCCTTTTGATTGAAGGGTTAAATGGTTCTACACCTTCTGAAATTGTGCGGCTAGTCCCCGATTTTATTCAAGATACGGGGTTAAATGTGAGTCTCACTCCTTCTCGTGCTAATGGTTTTTACAATATATTTAAAACCATGCAAAAAAAAGCTTTGCAATGTGAGGTAAATGGTAAGTCTGTAGGATAAGCGTCTCGCTTGTCTCGCTTGTCCGTTTTTGTTTTTTGGTCAAGCAGGATACCTAACCTACGGGTTAAATATTGGTCAGGCAGGATGCCTAACCTACGATTTATAAATAACAAATAACAAATAACCAATGACAAATTTATCTACAGAACTCGAAATCGGCGGAAGCGTTCGAGAATATATCTGGAATTGGGAAAGTAAACAAGTTCGTGTCGTTTACGAAATTCTGGGCAATGGTACACCAGTATTGTTATTGCCAGCATTTAGTACAGTTTCGATGCGTTCGGAAATGGCAGGAATCGCTAAGTTACTCTCTCCATACTTCCAAACTATAGCAGTTGATTTTCCCGGATTCGGTGATTCTTCACGGTTGCCGTTCGATTATCAACCCGAAATTTATCACCAATTTCTCAAAGAATTTATCGCATCCGCTGTCGAAAAGCCTTGTTCGGTAGTTGCCGCAGGACATAGTGCAGCTTACGTTCTGAAATTGGCACAAAAACAACCAAATTTATTTTCGCGCATTGCGTTAATTGCGCCAACTTGGCGCGGCCCTTTCCCAACTATGGGGATGAGTCGTAATGTCGCTGGGGTTGGTAAAGATTTGATTCGTTCTCCATTGCTGGGACAAGGACTATACAAGCTAAATACCGCACCATCCTTCTTAAGTTGGATGTACAGCCGTCACGTTTATGTTGATAATGATAATCTTACACCCGAATTTATTCAGCATAAATGGCAAAATACCCAAAAATCTGGGGCACGCTTTGCCCCCGCAGCATTCGTAACTGGGAATCTCGATGCAATTGACAATCGAGACGAATTTGTGGCACTTGTTGAAAATTTACTCGTCCCGCTGATGGTAGTTATTGGAGAGTCGTCCCCTCCTAAATCTCGTGGGGAAATGGATGCTATCGCAACACTACCCAACGTTATCAACGTGACTCTTCCAGGTTCATTAGGAATGCACGAGGAATATCCATCAGCTATAGTCGAAGCTATCTTGCCTTTTTTGCGGACGGTAGTATAAATAAAGGAAAAACCAGATAAGAGGACGGAAATTAGAAATTACTGTTTCTATCTTCTTCCAGGGGTCATAATTTTATATTTAATTATGACCGTATAGCTGTTTGATAAATCATACGTAAATCTGAATTAATTATATGACGACTGCTGAAATCTCAAATACAGTTCCTGTAACTGTTCTCACTGGTTATCTTGGTGCGGGCAAAACCACACTTTTAAACCGTATTCTTACCCACGAGCATGGCTTAAAAGTTGCCGTGATTGTCAATGAATTTGGCGAAGTTGGCATTGATAACCAATTAGTTATCGACGCTGACGAAGAAATCTTTGAAATGAACAACGGTTGTATTTGCTGTACGGTGCGTGGCGATTTGATTCGCATCATTGGTAATTTGATGAAACGCCGCCACAAATTTGACCATTTAGTAATTGAAACTACTGGACTCGCCGACCCTGCCCCCGTGATTCAAACATTCTTTGTAGATGAGGATATGCGGGAAAAATTATCACTTGATGCCGTGGTGACAGTTGTTGATGCCAAGCATATTTCGCAACATTGGGATGCGGATGAAGCAGTTGAACAAATTGCCTTTGCCGATATAGTTTTGTTAAACAAAACCGATTTAGTTACCCCCGCAGAACTCGAAGAACTCGAAAAACGGATTCGAGGAATGAATGCGATCGCAAAAATCTATCGCACCCAAAATTCGGAGTTAGCAATGGATGCGCTACTTGGAATCAAAGCATTTGACTTAGACAACGCTTTGCAAATCGAACCTGGTTTTCTCGAAGAAGAACACGAACATGAACACGACGAAACAGTAACTTCAGTGGCTTTGGTTGAAAAAGGCGCTATTGATGGCGCGAAATTGAATGCTTGGATGAGCCAATTATTACAAACCCAAGGTCCCGATATTTTTCGCATGAAGGGTATTTTGAATATTGCGGGTGAAGATGAGCGTTTTGTGTTTCAAGGTGTC
>JANNFJ010000991.1:0-7399 GCA_031379725.1 Calothrix sp. OTE_75_metabat_31 | reverse complement strand
CCTATTCAACTATATCTTTAAATTTAGAAGCAGCGACTTCGAGTAAAAATCCCCAACGCGGTTTCGGTTTGCAGGTTCAAGAAACTTGGAGTAAGTCTACCAATTCGGTTGGTAAGTTTAGCGTTGGTTTATTGAAGTTGGGAATTTGGTTGATTGCTTATAGCCCATATCTATTAATTCTAGCAACTGGTGGTTACGCATTTACTCGCTGGCAGCGCATGAAGGAACCCGTAATTACATCGAAATCAAATGTTAATGGGAAATAAGTTTAATTTACGTAGCAGTTATGAATAAAGGAAGGAACCACAGAGGACACAGAGGTGGGGCGGGTTTGGGAGAGTTTTTGCGTGAGTCCGATTACGATGTTGTTAAGAAAAATTATTCTATTAGTTTAAGTGTGTCGCCTAACTTTTTGACTGCACAGGCAAGATGCCTATGCTACGAGATTACCATTGACTCATGGTTAGTCGTTTTCGCAATGCTTCCAAAAGCTTGGTAAAATCTTCGGGTAACGGGGCAGTTGCTTCAATCCATTCTCCAGAAACAGGATGCTGTAATCTCAGTTTCCATGCGTGCAAAACTTGACCTGATAAATTTATACCAATCGAATGGGCCGAACTATATAGCGGGTCACCAACAATTGGATGACCATTTTGGGTGCTATGAATGCGAATTTGATGGGTGCGTCCGGTTTCTAATTGGAATAGCACCAGCGTATAATTACCAAGACGTTCTTGAATTTGCCAATGAGTTACGGCTTCGCGTCCCCCCTTGGATACGGGTACGATTGCCATTTTTTTGCGGTCAACGGGATGACGACCAACAGGTAAGTCTATTGTACCGTTGGGGGTTTTGGGTGCGCCGTAGACAATGCCTAAATATTCACGTCGTGCGGTTTTGGCTTTGAGTTGTGCTTGCAGGTGGTGGTGGGCAAGTTCGGTTTTTGCGATCGCAATTGCACCTGTTGTATCTTTATCGAGTCGGTGGACGATTCCCGGACGCTGAATTCCACCTATTCCGGGTAAGTTGGGGCAATGTGCCAGCATGGCATTAACTAGCGTACCATCGGGATGTCCGGGGGCGGGATGCACAACTAAGCCAGCAGGTTTGTTAATAATTATTAATTGGTCATCTTCGTAGAGGATATCAAGGGGAATATTTTCGGCTTTGAGTTCGAGGGGTTGCGCTTCGGGTACAATTAGGGTGATTAAGTCATCTTGCTTAACTACGATTTTTTTGGAAGTACATTCTTTGTGATTGAGTTGTACCTGTCCTTGTTCAATGAGCTGTTGAATGCGTGATCGCGTAAAATCTGGTAGATATGAAGCAAGGTAACGGTCGAGACGTTCCCCATCTGCTGCGACTTGTAGGTTGATTTCGTTCACAATTGGTCTATTCTAATTCCTTTATTGGCAATGGTTAAAGCCACATGGTGTTGTTATTTTAGCTAATTAACGCGAATAATATTCTAAATTTTCTGTAAATTCTCAAATATTGTCCGGTCAGGAATATTTATACAATCATCTGGTGGGGCAAAGCATCAGATATAAAAATGAAGCTTCAGATTTTAGAGATAATTAAGGCTGAAATAATAGAAGCTATAAATGCTATGGTGCATGAGTTTTAGATACATAAAAGTATGTTTTGATTAGTGCGATCGCATAAATATAATTATAAATATATTTGTGAAAATATCAATTTAATATTTAAGTAAGTTGTGACATTCTTAACTTAACTTTTTTAAAACAAATCACCGAAGTATAAAATAATATTATTGACTTCTTTATGATATTGTTTGTGCATCTTATTATTTGTTTGGTAATTTAGAAGAATATGACTGTAACTAAATAAATTAGCATCTATCAAATATCTAAAAATGTTTTAGGTTAACCATGAATCATCATTAAATTTCTAAATTTAAATTCCTGGGAAACACTGAGTATATCCTGTAGACAATCTTATGCAAACAATTCCGATTGGTAGATATAGATTTTTTCAACAGCTACAACCATTATTTATATTAAATAAAATAACTAGTAATCCTATAAATGGTTGCTTGCAAGTTTTTAGTACCTCTACTTCTTGGCTAATTTATTTTGAACAAGGAAAGCTGGTATATGCTTGCTATGGTGAGAAAATGTTTGATTTACTCTATCAAAAATTACGAGTATTAAGTCAAGAAATTCCCATTAATAGCCATACCTATAAAAAATTAAAAACAATTTTTGAAACAGCTATTGGTAATCAGGCAATACTAAATCCTGATTATCTAGCTATTTGTTGGTTAGTCAATCAAAAATATATCAGTCTACATCAAGCAGGTATACTTATCGAAGAATTAGCACTTGATGTTTTAGAATCATTTTTGTGTTTAAAAGAGGGTAGCTATGAATTTGCACCTCAAAGCTTTATTGACGACATGCCAAAATTTTGTCATTTAGATGTCCGGCAAACTGTTGAAAAATGCTCGAATAAGTCAAATCGCCAGCGTCGTATCCAAACACAAATAACTGCAAGAACTGATTCGCCAAAAGAACAGGTTAAACAAAAAATAGCAGAATTTAGTCAAAAAGCAACCCAGTATCAAGATAGGGATATAAATCGTAAATACCAGAAAAATCAGCAGCGACCAAATGGCAAAGAATACTACAAAATAATGTGTATTGATGACAGCCCCGCCGTGCTGAATGCGATTAGAAGGTTCTTAGACGAAGAATTTTTCTGTGTAGTTACAATTAGTGACCCATTGAAAGCTTTAATGCAAACGATTCGTGTCAAACCAGATTTGATTTTACTTGATATTGGGATGCCCTGTCTAAATGGTTATGAATTATGTTCGGTGTTGCGAAAGCATTCTTATTTTCAAGCTGTCCCAATAATCATGGTGACTGCAAGAAGTCGCCTAATTGACCGGGCAAAAGCTAAATTTTTCGGTGCTTCGGGATATTTGACAAAGCCATTTACCCAAGCTGATTTACTCAAAGTAATGTTTCAGTATTTAGAGGTTAATAAATGAGTATCAAGTTATTAGATAAAATTTTGATTGTTGAAGATTCGCTAATTAAACAAGAGTTAATCCGCTACTATCTAGGTGACAGCGATTACCATATTTTGAACGCAACAACTGCAAAGCAAGCATTTGAAGTTGCATTAGCAGAAAAGCCGCATGTCATTATCAGTGATATAGTTATGTCGGAGATGACAGGGTTTGAATTATGTCAATCCTTGAGAAGAAATCCCCTAACTAAGAATATATTAATTGTGATTTGTATATCTAAAACTCGAACCATTGATAGATTATGCATTCGACAAGGTGCTGATATTTATTTGACAAGACCTTATACCAAAGAACAGTTACTAGATGCTGTTCAATTAGTTGCTATTAATTGATGGTCGCTTAAAATAGTTGAGAGGACTAGAAACCCGGATTTTTCAAAAATCCGGGTTTCTTATAGCGTTTCTCAACCTACTGAGGTACAGCCATTTCACACAAAGATAAGGGCGCAATGCCTTGCGCCCCTACATATGTACCACACAAGTGCTTGGGAATTGCTATATTCTCCCCTAGTTTTAAATTGATTGTTGGACAGCCAGGATATTTATCCTACGGTTTTTCTATACATAGCGTGAAGTTTGACTACTGCCCCAATTACAACTATCGCAGGTGCTTGAAACCCTTTTTTCTCAACCTCTTCGACAATTGTCTCTAATTCACCAATCAATTCTTCTTGTTCTGGACGAGTACCCCATCGAACCAAAGCAATTGGTGTATCTTTACTCAGTCCGGCTTTTGTCAATTCCTCAACGATATAGGGTAAATTGTGAATCCCCATATAAATGACAATTGTTTCTGAACCATGCGCGATCGCACTCCAATTCACTGCGGGTTTATACTTGGCTACAGCCTCATGCCCGGTTACAAATGTCACAGAAGAACTATATAGTCGATGCGTTAAAGGAATCCCTGCATAAGCTGGAGCCGCTATGCCCGATGTGATACCAGGCACAACCTCAACTGCTATCCCAGCTTTGAGTAATTCTTCCATTTCTTCACCACCGCGCCCAAAAATAAACGGGTCACCACCTTTAAGACGAATAATTACGGCATTATCTTGGGCTTTTTCAATCATTAACTGCGTGGTTTCTTCCTGCAACAGCGAATGCCTGCCCATCCGCTTACCAGCGTCGATTTGTTCGGCTAACTGGTTAATCATCGCTAAAATTGCGGGGCTAACAAGGGCATCATAAATTACCACATCCGCACATTCGAGCAAAGCCTTTCCTCGCAGCGTCATCAGTCCTGGGTCACCCGGTCCCGCACCGACAAGATATACTTTACCCAATTTGCTACTATTTTCGTCTGTGCGGTTCATTCTTTCAGTAAATCCCAAATTAAATCGACTAACTCTGGATTTGCCCCCAACGGTTGAGTTAGTTGGAAGCATACCCCAGGGAATTGTAATTGTAGCTTTTCTGTTGCGGATGCGATCGCATCAGTTATGCCACCAGCGAATAAAAAATATGGAATAATTGCAATTTCCTCATAACCATCTGCAACTAGTTGTGCGACTTGGGAATCTAACTTTGGTGCTATAGCCCAATATGCCGTGATTACGTCCAAATTAACTACTAGTTTCTCAATTGCTTGTTGAAAGCCCAGACGACTGCTACCATGTGCTAACAAAATGTACTTTTGGGCTACAACTCCAGCTTTTTGATGAGCTAACAAGTTTATTAAACCAGGATTACTGCCCAAATACGGTTTTAATTCAATCAGGGCATTTTCCCCCAGAATTTGTTGCGCTTGAGCAATTTCTGCGGGAATGTCTTCCATCACATGCACTCCCGGCAGTAAAAACAAAGGTAATATTTTGATGCGGATTGGTTCTGGTGGTGATGCGGTTAAAAGTTTCTTGCTAAATTCGACAATTTGTGTATGTAATGGATCGGGTTGTAGTTCGAGATATGCTGTACCAACTTGATTTTGCAGCTTTTCCCCAAGTAAACTCGCCAGTTCTTGCATTGCAATTCCTGGACGTGGGTCATGGCTTCCGTGAGATAGCAAAAGGTAGGCAGTTGGCATTGAATGGGTGTGGGGTATAGGGTGTGGGGTATGGGGTTTTGGAAAGCCCATTATTCAAGTATTCATTTCCCGATAAAACTGTGGAAACTCATGATTTATCCTTGAAAAGTAGGGGGATATGAACAGTTACAATTAATCATCCCTTGTGATTGCATAGATGTCTATCTATAGTGGTTTTCAGGTCAGTAATACCATTTTGATATGAAGACGCATATAACTAGTACAGCATGGCGCAAATTACCATACCATTTTAAAAATATTTCAATTTTGATAAAGGTAGTGCGAGCATCTTGCTCGCGTACTATATAAAGCGAGCAAGATGTAAGCCCTGCGGGCACGCTGCGCGAATGCACTAGTCAAAGTAGATAGAGATTTTTGAAGTTCAATTTTTAGCCCTTTGCAGTATAACATTCTCCGGACTTGATAACTGGTGAGACCCAATAAAGGGCGGGGGAACCCCGCCCCTACGATTATGCGAATAATTTTATACAGTAAAGCTGGATGCCATTTGTGTGAAGGGTTGCAAGAAAAACTCGATATTATTATCAAGACGCAAAATTTTGCGTCTCTACAACTGGAAATCCGTGATATTACGACAAATGAGGATTGGTTTGAGGCTTATCAATACGAAGTACCAGTGTTATTTATTGCCAGCGAGCCAGAAAGTACTGAAGTAAAACCGATACCGCGTCCCAGTCCGCGTGTTACTGTACGGCAATTAGAACAATTACTACAAAAGTATCTATGAAGTATTTGTGTAAAAAGAAAAATAGTGCAAAATATCGCAAGGAGGGAGGGAGATGGGGAAGTAGATAAATTCCCTCCCCCCTCCCCCCCTCTCCCCCTCCCCACTCCCTTCTCCCCATGAGGTTCTAAAATGAAACTGCGTGAATTACTAAAAGCTGTAGAAGGCATCGTGCAATTACTCGAACATCCAGCAATGGATGCTGAGGTTAATGGTTTGACAACTAATTCCCATACGACGAGTGCGGGAGATGTATTTATTGGAATGCCCGGTACGCGAGTCGATGGCGGCGAATTTTGGCAAAGTGCCTTAAATTCTGGGGCAATTGCTGCAATTATTTCCCAACAAGCTGCCCAAAAAGCTCCACCTTCTCAAGAAGGGGATGTTCCCTGCACGATTGTTGCCGATGATATGACCAAAGCTTGTGCCAAAATCGCTGCTGCATTTTACGGCTATCCGGGACATGCATTAAAACTTATCGGGGTCACGGGTACAAATGGTAAAACTACTACCACGCACCTCATCGAATATTTATTAGATAAAGCAAATTTAGCTACGGCTTTGATGGGGACTCTTTACACCCGTTGGAAGGGATTTTCCCAAACTGCGGTTCACACAACCCCATTTGCAGTGGAATTACAGCAGCAATTGGCAGCGGCAGTCAATGCGGGGAATGAATACGGTGTGATGGAAGTTAGTTCTCACGCTTTGTCACAGGGTCGAGTTTTGGGCTGTGAATTTGAGGTTAGTGTATTTACCAACCTGACCCAAGACCATTTGGACTATCACAAGGATATGGAAGATTACTACTCTGCCAAAGCCTTGTTATTTGGTGCTGATTATCTGGGAGGAAAGGCAATTATCAATGTTCAAGACACTTATGGGCAGCGGCTAATTGCAGCTTTGGGTAAAGAAAAAGTTTGGAGTTACAGCGTCAATGACTCTGCTGCCGATTTATGGATGAGTGACTTAAATTACCAGCCCAATGGTGTTAGCGGTACATTGCATACACCAAAAGGTGATTTAGCTTTTCGTTCGCCCTTGGTTGGACAGTTCAACCTCGAAAATGTACTAGCAGCAGTAGGCGCTGTTTTATACTTTAATATTGATTTACAGTTAATAGCATCGGCGATCGCTGATTTTCCCGGAGTACCCGGACGGATGGAACGGGTACAAATCGATGCAGCGCAGGATATTAGCGTGATTGTCGATTATGCCCATACACCCGATAGTTTAGAAAACTTGCTAAAAGCATCGCGTCCATTTATTCCCGGTAAGATGATTTGCGTGTTTGGGTGCGGTGGTGACAGAGATAAAACCAAGCGTCCAAAAATGGGTAAAATTGCTGCCGAACTTGCCGACGTGGCTGTTGTCACCTCCGACAATCCGCGTACTGAAGACCCAGAAAAGATTCTACAGGATGTTGTCGCCGGAATTAGTAATGTTAACCCGATAGTAATTGGCGATCGCGCTACTGCTATCCGGACTGCAATTCTCCAAGCACAACCCGGTGACGGTGTATTACTTGCTGGCAAAGGTCACGAAGACTACCAAATTCTTGGTACTGAAAA
>JANNFJ010000928.1:0-9696 GCA_031379725.1 Calothrix sp. OTE_75_metabat_31 | reverse complement strand
ACCAAAAGCCCCGCCCCCAACCCACCCCAAAACCCCAAAATACCAAACTCCCCGCCCCCAACCCACCCCAAACCCCCAAAATACCAAAATCTCCGTCCCGAACATTAAATCGTTACAGTCGGCAAGAAAACTATTAAGCTAGTAAATAGCGCAAAACTCCGTTGAACATCACTGGACGATAAGCCCTATAGCAACTTGTATAAATGCAATACTCCCACAAAGAGTAGCTGCCGCGATGTGCCTACGGCACGCTACGCGATACCACAAAGTGGTCGCCTTTGGCATCGCACAATGATTCTGTCTCCAATACAGCAGCAGAGATCCTTGCGACCTCTAACTTAACTATAAATAAATCATGTTTGACGCACTATCAGACCGCTTAGAATCAGCCTGGAAAAAACTCCGGGGACAAGACAAAATCTCCCAATCAAATATACAAGACGCTTTGCGCGAAGTGCGCCGCGCCCTATTAGAAGCCGATGTCAACCTGACCGTAGTCAAAGACTTTATTTCTGAAGTTGAAGCAAAAGCACAGGGAGCAGAAGTACTTGCAGGCGTGCGACCCGACCAACAATTTATTAAAATAGTTTACGACGAACTCCTCGAAGTCATGGGGGAAGAAAACGTTCCCCTCGCCCAAGCACAAACATCCCCAACAATTGTACTCATGGCTGGGTTGCAAGGTACGGGTAAAACCACAGCCACAGCAAAGCTAGCTTTGCACCTGCGAAAATTAGAACGTAGCTGCATGATGGTAGCAACTGACGTATACCGTCCAGCAGCAATTGACCAATTAATCACATTGGGCAAACAAATCGAAGTACCAGTATTTGAAATGGGAGGCAATGCCGATCCTGTAGAAATTGCCCGCCAAGGCGTAGAACGCGCCAAAGCCGAAGGCATCGACACAGTAATTATTGATACTGCAGGTCGCCTACAAATCGACGAAGATATGATGGGCGAACTTGCCCGCATCAAAGCAACCGTCCAACCCCACGAAATACTGTTGGTAGTAGACGCAATGACCGGTCAAGAAGCAGCCAACTTGACCCGGACTTTTCACGAGCAAATCGGCATTACCGGAGCTATTCTCACCAAAATGGACGGTGATAGCCGTGGTGGTGCAGCCCTGTCGGTGCGGCAAATTTCCGGTCAACCGATTAAATTTGTCGGTGTTGGCGAAAAAGTCGAAGCATTGCAGCCATTTTACCCCGAACGGATGGCATCACGAATCCTGGGTATGGGTGACGTGCTGACGCTAGTAGAAAAAGCCCAGGAAGAAATCGACCTTGCCGACGCGGAAAAAATGCAGGAAAAAATCCTGTCAGCAAAGTTTGATTTTACCGATTTTCTCAAGCAACTGCGCTTGTTAAAAAATATGGGTTCGCTGGGGGGCATTATGAAGCTGATTCCCGGCATGAATAAGCTCAGTGATGACCAACTTAAACAAGGAGAAACCCAACTCAAGCGCTGCGAAGCGATGATTAATTCAATGACATCCCAAGAAAGGCACGACCCCGACTTGTTAGCAAGTTCTCCAAGTCGGCGGCGACGGGTAGCAAAAGGTTCGGGATATCGAGAGAATGATATCAGCAAATTGGTAAGCGACTTCCAGCGAATGCGTACCATGATGCAGCAAATGGGACAAGGAAACTTCCCCGGAATGGGAGGGGGAGGAGGCATGTTTGGCGGTGGCGGTATGGGTGGCAACCCATTCGCAGGTGCGGGTAACCGTCCATCTGCTCCTGGTTGGCGAGGTTATGAAACTGCAGCAGGCGGTGCAGGCAAGAAAAAGCCAAAAAAAGACAAGAAAAAGAAAGGTTTTGGCACGCTTTGAAAGGAACGGAGTAGGTAGTAGGGAGTAGGCAAGAGGGAGAGTGGGAGGGGGAGAGGGAGAGAGGAGAGAGAGGATGTTAACGAGTAGCTAAAACTTATCTATTTTTGATTAAAGTTCATCATTATAGAGAAGTTTAAAATGGCAAACTATCACCATCATGAGGAACGCAAAGCTGATTGGTAAATAATAATCAACACTACGTAGATGGGATACCGAAGGTAGATAGGAGTGGCAAAAGGGGATTAGATAATTCCCCGGTTCTATGACGAACCTGACAATTATTCATTGTTTTAGCTATCGTTTATACGGATCAAAGAGGTATAAAAAAGCTGCCAACAAAAAGTTCATTCAACCTAGTTGACAAACCTCACTATATCTTGCGAAACTTTGTTTTACAGGGAGGTTAAAACCATGTACGCACTGAAAAGAGAACTCAAATTAAATAATAAAGAAGTCTCGCAGATGCGCGGAATGGCAGGATACAGGAGGTTTGTTTATAACTTCGGTTTAGAGATGTTAAAAGCATCTTGGAGCTTCGAGGGTATCAAAGCAAGTGATTCAAAGCGATTAGCAGAAATTAAAAAGATTTTTACTAATTGTGTTTTGACTAATCCGATTTACGCTTGGGCTAAAAAATATCCCAGTACTATATATCAATCAGCATTCCAAGATTTAAGTGAAGCTATGCTGCGGTGGCGTAAAGGACTAGCTTCAATACCCATATTTGCTAGTAAGAAGTCATGTGATTCATTTACCCTCTATAAAACAGCAGGTTTATACCCCCAAAAAGGGCAAATGATTCCCTTCTCTAATCGCGTAGTTATTGAACCGGGTAAGCATATCAAGCTTCCAGGCTATGGTACTGTCAGGTCATATGAAAAAGTCAACTTAGTGCTTATTCGTGTCAAATATTTACAATATCGCGTACAGCGTCAAAATGGTTTGTTTCCTCAATGCTTGACGTAGAGCGTATCCCACCAATTATTCATGAGGTGCAAAAAGTTGGTATTGATTTAGGTGTAAAAACTTTTGCTACATTATCTGATGGTTCATTTATTACTGCACCAACGTCTTTAAAAAAAGCGAAAACCAAGCTAAGTAAGATACAATGGCGTAACCGTAATAAACAATTAGGTGATAAAAGTAAAGGCATTAAAGCTTCAAACAATGCTAAAAGGTACTTTGAGAAGCTAGCTACTAAACACAGCGATATTGCTAATATCAGGAAAGACTTTTTACAACAAACAACGACTGAAATTAGTAAGAAGTATTACCAAATTAGAATCGAGGATTTAAATGTCTCCGGAATGATTGCTAACCACAAGCTTGCAGAAGCTTTATCAAGCCTCGGTTTATACGAATTTCGCAGGCAACTTGAGTACAAACAATCCTTTTATGGGATTAAAATCGAGATAGTTGATAGATGGTTTCCTAGTTCTAAAACATGTTCAAAGTGCGGGCATAAGCAGGACATGAAATTATCCGACCGGGTGTTTAATTGTGGTGGTTGCGGATACTCAATTGACCGAGATTTAAACGCTGCGATTAATCTTGAAAATGCTGATAATAATTTAGCATTTAGGAAAGCTAAAAAGATAATTAAGCATTCTAAAAAAGCTTCTTAGTTAATCAAAAATAGTGACTCAGGTTTTGGGTTGAAATTCTACGGAATTAAACGCTTGTGGACTGGAAGGAGCCGACTCCCCAGGTCGAAGCAAGAAATAGACGCGCTTGTTTAGCGAATCTTGAAAGTAGTTAGGTTTGGGTAAGTTCTATGGAACAGGAGAAGGAAAAGCTAAGACTGTAAGGGCGGGTTCACGATTAAACTCATCGGATAACAAAGAATCTCCATAAACCCGCCCCGCCACACCCCACACTCCCCCGACCCCGCCACACCCGACACTCCCCCGACCCCGCTACACCCGACACTCCCCCTACCCGTCACTCCCTACTCCCTTCCCCCTTCCCCTATTTGCAAGCTAGGTGCTAAAATGATCGTTTCAATATCAAATAACTGCGAACAACTTAGTTCAAAGGTAATTAGGAGAATAATTCCTCAGTCATGGTTAAACTGCGTTTAAAGCGATTCGGTAAAAAGCGCGAAGCAAGCTACCGAATTATCGCCATTAATAATCTCGCTCGCCGCGATGGTCGTCCTTTAGAAGAATTGGGATTTTATAACCCAAGAACCGATGAACTCAGACTCGATATACCCGGAATCCAAAAACGATTGCAACAAGGCGCTCAACCTACTGATACTGTGCGTCGCCTACTCGTAAAAGCTAATGTAATTGAACAGGTCAGTGCAAAACCCGCATCCTAAAATAGCAATGAAATCTTCAACATCAAGTCCTGACTACGTTGGTTTGGTCAGGTATTTGATGCAGCCGTTCTTAGAATCTCCTGACTCCTTAAGTGTCGATTGTGAGATGTACCTCACCCACAGTCGTGCTTGGATTCGTATTGCTTTTGACAGCGCAGACAAAGGAAAAGTGTTTGGGCGAGGTGGACGCAATATACAGGCGATTCGTACATGCGTCGCGGCAGCAGCCCAATTGGCAGGACAGTCAGTTTATTTGGATATCTACGGTAGTAATGGTGGTCGAGATGGTCTATCTTTTGATGAAGATAGCGAAGAACGATTACCACCACCAAGGGCGAGAGATAGGAGTGGCGACTTTAGCCATCCCGATACGAGCCGCTCTGAAGTAAGTCGCTCTATTGTTAAGCCTCGTATTCGCTTAAGTTGAAATAGATCGTCATTAGTCAGTTGTCCGTTGTCATTAGTCAGTGGAAAGGTTTGAGGCTTGTTTAAGAAACGTAACGCTCGTTATGTTTATTCTTGCCCACCTACTTAAAAGGAAAAACGTAAAACCGAAAGCTAACTAGAGACGTGAATTTCACGTCTCTAAATTTTGGTTATTTTCAGATTTTGATATTGAATATTTTAGCTTGCTTCCCCAAAGGATATTTTGAATTTTTATGGCAGGTGCTTTAACCATTGAACTGCCGAATATCGAAAGCGCTCTATCACTCGCAGGTAATCAAGAAGATAACCTGAAAATCCTATCTCGGCAGACAGGAGCGAGTTTTGTAATGCGTGGAATTGTTTTACATATTTCGGGTACTGATAACCAAATTGATTTGGCAAATCGTTTAGTGCGATCGCTTGAAGATTTATGGGGCAAAGGTAGTAATATTTCTAACACGGATATTCTCACTGCTCGGCAAGCACTCGATACCCATAGCGAAGGCGATTTACAAGACCTACAGCGTGATGTCATCGCCAAAACTCGACGGGGCGAAGTTATCCGCGCCAAAACTTTCCGCCAACGTCAGTATATTCAAGCGCTTCGCCAACAAGATTTAATATTTTGCAGCGGGCCTGCGGGTACTGGTAAAACATTCCTTGCAGTAGTGGTTGCCGTCCAAGCATTGCTAAATAGCGAGTTTGAACGGATAATTTTGACCCGTCCAGCGGTAGAGGCGGGTGAGAAACTAGGTTTTTTACCTGGAGACTTGCAGCAAAAGGTTAACCCCTATTTGCGTCCGCTTTACGATGCGATTAACGAATTTATCGACCCCGAAAAAGTACCTAACTTGATGGAGCGGGGTGTGATTGAAGTTGCACCCCTAGCATACATGCGTGGGCGCACCCTCAGTAATGCTTTTGTCATCATTGACGAAGCTCAAAACACCACTCCAGCACAGATGAAGATGGTTTTAACTCGTTTGGGTTTTAAATCGCGGATGGTCATTACTGGTGATATTACGCAGATTGACTTGTTACCAAATCAACAATCTGGTTTGACAGTGGCTTTGCAGGTATTAAAAGGTGTTGAAGGGATTTCATTTTGTGAATTTTCGCAAAAAGATGTCGTTCGTCATGCATTAGTTCAGCGAATTGTTGCCGCATACGAACGACACGAAAAATAGTCCCGTAGGATAGGCATCCTGCCTGTCCGGTTTTATTTATTCAGATGCATTATTTGATTAACATATACTTCCACTTCTTTACCTGCGGGTAAAACCCAAATATTACCCCTTGCAGTCATCTCAGAAATTGCCTGTTGATTGCGGATAGTAATTTGAGGGACTACTGTAGTTAAACCACCTTCTAAAACCCCAGTCAGGATGTTTGGTTTGGGGTTAGATTGGGTAATCACGTTATTACCATTAATATTTACTGATGACTCAGGACGGTTAGCTAACTCTGCTGCTTTGCTAATACCACCTAAGACAAATAGTCCAGTATCCATTTGTGCGATCGCTTTCCCATTATTAGGAAACTTATTCGCAATTAAAGGTTTACCCTGGGGAGCGCGAATTTTCAATGCTCCTTTTGGTATGTCTTTTTCTTTAACATTACCATCCTCAAGGGAGATTACCGAAACTACCTCTAACTGCATCATGCCGCTTTCGCCGATTCTCCGAATCTGAGTTAACAATTCAGTACCGGCAGGTAATGCTACTGTATTGTCCGTATTCTTTAACGGTTGCTTTAATCGCACGACAAATTTCGAGTCGTTGGTATTGTCACTGTCATTACCCGTTCTAGTAGTCTCTCCAAATAAACCATTTGCTAAGACCGCCTTAACACTGCTTCCCACAGCTACGGATTTACTCGGTTGTTGGTTTGTTTGCAAAGTCGGAGAATTATTTTGTTGATTGGGTGATATGGGGGTTACTGATTGAAATGTATTGCTTACCATAGCTGGAGTTGGTGCAGGGATGGGAGGTATGGAAACATCACTGGCTAATTTAGGTAAAGCAGTTGTTCTAGATGAAGGAATTACTGCTAAAGGAGGTATAGTTTTTCGCTGAGAAGACTTTAGAGATGGCGTTACGGCAACTTTTTCTTGGGGGACTCTGACAATACGTTCTACTGTCACAATACGAGGTACGTAAACTGTTTTGACTTCACTGGGTAGCCTTTGGACTATAACCCTTGGTGTTTGGGTTGCTGTAGCTGCAGGTGTTTTTTGGGTAACAACTCTAGGTTGTTCTATGGATGTAACTTGCCGACTTGGGTTAACTTTTGCTGGTGTTACTAAGCTTAGTTGTGCTGTTTTTAACTGAACTTGCGCGGCTTTGACTGCTCTTGCTTGGTCAGCTAAAGCAAGTTTTGTTTTCAATAATTCGATTTCGGCTTCTGCTAATGGTTGTTTAAGCGTTTCTAATTTCTCTTTTTGTGGTGTAGATACAACATTTTCTTTTGGCTTTTTAGTTGTACTAACCATCATTTGTGATAATAAAGTTCCAGCACCCAAAACTGTTAGCAGGATAGTAGTACCAACTACACCTGCTTTTGCAAAAGGATTAGCCCAAAGCGGTTGCTTGTTTGAATTTGTTTGTAGTGATTCCTCTGTAATTTCAATGATTTCATCGCTTGTTTCGATTGAGTTAGGAGTCACTTCTGGTTCAAAACCAACTAGTTCTGCCATACGCAATTCCCAAGATGAATTTATTTCTGGTTTATCTGAATTGGATGGTGCGGGGAAATCATTGGCTGATAATTGCGTCATAAACCATGAATTGTGTTAATTACAGTTTTTATCTTTGATATCGCAAATATTATAAATTTCTAATTTTGCTTCCCCAAGTTGATGGACAGCTAGATTTAAGGGAGTTGGTGCAACGGGGAGAACAATGTTCGGATTATCGATTGCTCGAACTAAAATTCTTTTATTAAAAGGAATTTTCTCTCCACTTCTATTAGTAGCCGTAAATACTAAGCGATTGGCAATAACGTCAATTTGCCATTTCCCTTCGGCGATTTTTTCAGGTTTAGATATACTTTGTAATAGTAACAAACTTTCAATATTTGTATTTGTATTATTCCGATTATTTGCTGGATTAGCTTGAGTAATTTCTGGCTGAAGTTTTTGTTGTAAATTATCAGACAAAAGTTGTGAGGTAGTTTGCCAAACTGCTAGTGCTGGTTGTTTGTCAGACGCAGTAAACATGAGAGTCAAAGTTTCACCTACCATCCGTACAATTGTCTGGGGATGACGTTCTAGATATTCTTGAGAACCGACTGCGATCGCACGACCATCCACAAGCTGCACAAAACCCTGCACCTGTTGATTCGTAAACTTTTGCAACATCGACCAGTGGAACATTAGTACCAAAAAGCTGATGAAATGCACGCTAAAGGTTGCGACTACAAATATCGGCAGGATATTCCTTGTACTTTTTTTGGGATTGAGTAATTGCATAAGTTAGGGAGTAGGGAGTGGGGGAGGAGGGGAGAGGGGAACGAGGGGGACGAGGGAGACAAGGAATTTATTTTTTAACCCTTTCCCTTTACCCCTTCCCCTTTCCCCCTCTTATTGTTTAGTAAATGAACCAGAGTTGAGATTATCTCCACAACGACTAGATTTATTTACCGAAGTATCAGTTAAACACAAGTCAACTATTTCATAAATTTCCAGTTTGTCTGCACGAATCCGATAAACTGCTTTTTGTAAATCAGTAATTTCATCAGGTAAAGGATGCTCAAAACTATCTACTGCTCGAACTAAAAAATCTTTGTTAAAAGGAGTTAGAATCTTACGATTGTCTCCCGGTCTAAATTGAACAATATTAGCGACCATTCCAACTTTCCATTGACCGGGTGCAATTTGTTGGGGAGGGTAAACACGTTGAATAATTAATCGTGCTTGTATTGTTTGGTTATTGTTAAAAGAAAAAATTTCTGCTGGAGTCATATCGGCAATTAGTGCTAAAAAACCTTCACGAAAATCTGGTGAAAGTGCAAAGCTTGCCACCCAACTACTAGTAGTAACTTTTTTGATGTAACCCTGCGATGTTTTTATCGATATTCCCCTATCCGGTTGCGGATTTGTTACCTGGTCAATAGTTTGTGGTGGGAGAGTTCCAGACCAGTCAAACATTGCACTCATAGTTTTACTAATGAAAGAGCGAATTTCTTCTGGTTCTCGTTCGAGATTATTTGTAAGTGCAACTGGTTTCCCATCAACTAGCTGTACTAAGTTAGGAGGTTTTCTATTACTTAATTTATGAATGGTCATACCTTGAAGTACTAAGAAAAACAAAGTTATCAAATGTAAGCTAAAAGTAGTAACAACAAAAATCGTTAAGATATCCGTTGTAGTTTTGCGTTCTTTGAGTAATCGTGACATTGAAATTAGGGGAGTAGAGAGTAGGGAGTAGGGAGTAGGAAATAGGGGGTTTAGGTGATTTTCTGTTTCGTTACATAGTTCCTTTTTCTAATGACTATTTATTTAGCAATTAGCTTATTTAAATTCGTGCTTTGACCCAAACATCTGTGTTGTTAATAGCTTGAAAAATTGCAAATCCACCCGCAGCACCTAAAACTAAAGATAAAATAGGAGCTAAAATTCCCAAGAAAATCATAAACCACATTAAATCTGGGTCGGAATTGAGATTGTTAATAATAACCGAGGCTGTTAAAATAGCGATAATATTAAAAGAAATTTTCGTAATTCCCAAAGTGAATAGTGCTATCAACCATGCAAAAATTGGTTTAGCAGCAACAGGTAATAGCGAACCACCTATAGCTAAGGGACCTAATATTGCTATAAGTAGCATTGTCACTTCGATTAAATTAGTAAATGCCGATTGCGAAGAAATCAATAGATTTTTGATGCTAGTTTGGACTGTCGAACCAAGCAAAGAATTAAACTCAAATTCGGAAACATTCGCACTATTGATAACGATATTATTTACTTTAGTTTCGAGTCTATCAATCCAAGGTTGAGTACCATATGCATTTCGATATTCCTGCCAAAGTAAATCTACCTTTTCTTTAGCTTTTCTCAAACATTGAATTTGTTGTTCTCCAGTTAGCGACTCACAAGGACGCAGTAAAGCAC
>JANNFJ010000921.1:0-18584 GCA_031379725.1 Calothrix sp. OTE_75_metabat_31 | reverse complement strand
GTATTATTTTTATTTTGTGTTGTTTGGGGTGGGGTGGTTTTTTGTGATTTGTTGGTGGGTGGGTGGGTTTGGTCGGTAAACCCACCCGTACAATTTCTGGGTTGGTTGGGGATTGTTGGTTGGGGTGGGGTGGGTTTATGTGATTTGTTGGTGGGTGGGTGGGTTTGGTCGGTAAACCCACCCGTACGCTTTCTGGGTTGGTTGGGGGTTGGGGGTTGGGAAATAATGGAATAATTAAATCTTGTTGCAGTGCATCACACAAATATTGCATCGTTTGTTGAGGTGTATTTGCGCTAATGATTGCGAGGGTCTGTAAATCGAATTGATTGCCGATACATGCTGCCAATTGCAATACTTGCTGGGTTGATTGGCGTAACTGTTGTAATTTGGCAATCATCAACTCCACAACATTATCGGTAATATTTTGTTTTTCAATTTCTTCATCCCATTGCCATTCTCCTCGGTCGTCAAATCGCAATAATCCATCTGCGTATAGCGATTTAAGTAATTGCGCTAAAAAGAAGGGATTTCGTTGGGTTTTTTTATGTAGAAGTTTTGCTAGAGATTCAACTGCTGTCGGTAGAGAATTAAGCGTCTCGGCAACAAAATGAGTTGTATTCGGTACAGATAGCGGTCTTAGAGTAATCGTTTCGATATTTGCTTGACTTTGCCGAATTTTTTCTATCGTTAGTGCTAATGGATGCGTTGAACTGACCTCATTCTCTCGATATGCTACAATTACCAATAAATGCTGCATTTGTGCATCTGTAACTGTAAATTGCCAAGATACCAAACTTGTTGCATCCGACCACTGCATATCATCCATAAAAATTACTAACGGATGTTCGGGGCGGGCAAATACTTTAATAAAACGTAAAAAAGTTTGAACAATACGATTTTGTGCTTCGACTGCGCTAACTTCTGGTACAGGTGGTTGCTTGCCTACGAGTAATTCGACTTCAGGTATCAAGTCAATAATAACTTGTGCATTTGCTCCCACTGCTACTAATATTTCTTCTTGCCATTTAGCAACACGTTCTTTGCTTTGGGTCAGGATTCGTTGAATTAAACCTTGCCAAGCTTTTGCAGTACAAGCATAAGGAATGTTGCGCCCAAATTGGTCAAATTTTCCCGATATCAAATACGGTTGATGTGGATTGTCCAATGTTCCGAAACGCAGTCGCATTAACTCATCCACAAGTGCAGACTTTCCAACGCCTGATAACCCGGCGATCGCAATACTTTCGCAGCTTCCTTGAGAAACTCTCTCAAATGCTGCTAGTAATTTTTTGACTTGCTTCTCCCTTCCATACAACTTTTGGGGGATCAAAATTTGGGCTATATTATCTCGTTCGCCGATAGTAAATTCACTAATATAAGATGTATTTTTATATTCTTTTAAACAAAGTTGTAAATCTGCTAACAACCCTGTCGCTGTTTGATATCTATCTTCGGCATTTTTTGCCATTAGCTTATTAACTATCAGTTCCACAACCTTTGGTACATCTGGATTTATTTCACAGATTGGTGTCGGCTGCTTGGCAATGTGCCCCCATACAACTTCCAAAGGGTTATCACTAACAAATGGTAATCGTCCCGTTAGCAATTCATAAAAGCTTACTCCCAATGAGTAAAAATCGGTACGGTAATCTAAACTGCGGTTCATCCGTCCCGTTTGTTCGGGAGACATATATGCTAATGTCCCTTCTAATTGGTTAGGGTTGGTTTGTATATCCCGGTTCAACCGTGAAGCAATACTAAAGTCTGTAATTTTTACCTGTTCCGTCTGCGGGTTAATAATGATATTGCTTGCTTTGATGTCTTTATGGATGATTTTGTGCGCGTGCAGCGATACCAATGCCTGGGTGACTTGTACGGCAATACTGAGAAAATCCATCAGATCCCCCCAACCACCCTTAAATAAGGGGGGTAAAATTTGCTTTTTTTCTTCCTTCTTAAGGGTGATTAAGGGGGTATCGGTTGTCAAAAACTGTTTGAGACTAATTCCACCGAAATCTTCCGCTACCAATACAAAGCGATTTTGGTGCGTTTCCAAGCTATAAACTTTAACTACTCCCTCCAAATCGAGATTTGCTGTAGTTTGATATTCGTGCTTTAGGCGATTAATTTGCTCTAAAGTCGGATATTCTGCCTTTAAAACCTTTAATACTACGGATTTCTCAGTTTTATGCGATTTTGCTCGACAAACAATCGTGTTAATACCTTCATGAATTACTTCGGCAATTTCATAACCTGAAATCGTTAAAGTCGATAGCATTAGTTTTCCTTCGGTCTTTTAATCTCATTTCACTACTAGGATTCCCATACTTAAGTAAAAACTTCACAAAATATCGATTAGATATATTTATTTAATAATGTAATATGTGACACACGTAACTCATCGAATTGTTTGTAAATAGGAATTATTCGCAAGTTGATAATTACGGCAATATTCGAGAACCTACTCCCTCATTCCCCAATTTCAACAATTAAATTGCCGATTGCCTTCCCACTTTCCATCATTTCATGTGCTTGGGCAATTTCAGATAATTTAAAGCGTTGGGCAATAACATGACGCAGCACACCAGCTTTTAAACAAATCGTAATATCTTGAATTGCAGCTTGATGCGCTTCTTTGCTCATTGCATACACCAAAACGTAATGAACCGCAAGATTTTTGTATATTAACGAGTAAACAGGAATCTGTGGTTGAATTTGCGAGTCTGATGCATAGGTTGCGATCGCGCTATTATTTTTGAGTATTTTCAAGTTGGTTTCTAAATTGGCAGCAAAATCAACTTCCACAACCCTGTCAACACCAGTACCCGTAATCTGTTTAATCCTTGCTGCTACATCTTCAGTTTTATAGTTAATTACATAATCAGCACCCGCAGCATGGGCAATTTCGGCTTTTTCCTGCGAACTTACCGTTGTAATAACTGTGGCATTACCCCATTTAGCAAGTTGAATGGCATAGTTTCCAACCGCACCCGCTCCACCTGTAACTAGTAGCGTTTTTCCAGCCACAGAACCGTCTTTAAAGACGCAGTGGTGAGCAGTCATCGCTGGAACACCCAAACAAGCACCTTCGGTAAACTCGGTATTCTCAGGTAGCAATATAGCATTTTCGTTGGGTACTGCGACATATTCTGCAGCAGTCCCTAAACCTTGCTTGAGAGTAGCTTCATATATCCAAACGCGATCGCCAATTCGATTATTTGCAACACCCTCACCCACTGCCTCAATTACACCCGCACCATCGTTGTGAGGAATAACTCGTGGATAGCGCATTTTCAACCCACCCCAACCGCTACGCTGTTTCACATCCGAAGGATTAACACCTGATGCATGTACTTTTACTAATACTTCCCCTGCACCAGGTTTGGGAACATCAACCTCACCAATATTAAATACATCCTTCGCATCACCAATTTTTTCGTACCATGCAGCTTTCATTGGTTTACCTCTTAATTACTTGCTTAGTATTTCTCCCAGTCTGCGAATGCCTTCGACAAGTTGGTGTTCGTTTAATTCCCCATAACCAAAAATAAATTCACCCGAACTCATCGAATTTAAATAATGCTTAGAAGCTGACATCATCTCGACTCCAGCATTTGCAGCACGCTGAATAATTTCATTATCATCAAGATGTGTTTTCAACTTTACCATAACGTGTAACCCAGCTTTTTCGCCTAAAATTATCGCGTTTTCGCCAAAGTGAGATTTCAACGCTTGCACGAGAACTTGACGACGACAGTCATAAAGCGATCGCATTTTTCTGATATGTCGTTCTAAATGCCCTTCTGCAATAAAGTCAGCTAAGACTTGCTGTTCTAAGATTGGCAAATGTCGGTCACTCAACCACTTAGCACGGGCAAAAATAGCCACTAATTTTTTTGGCAGTACCAAATAACCAATTCGCAATGAAGGGAATAGAACTTTGGAAAAAGTTCCAACATACAGCACAGAATCACTTTTATCTAACCCCTGTAAAGCTGGAATCGGTCTATCACCATAACGGTATTCGCTATCATAATCATCTTCGATAATTAGCGTCCCATTTTGTGCAGCCAAAGCTAATAATTCTAACCGTCGCGGTAACGAAAGAATCGCACCAGTGGGAAATTGATGCGAAGGAGTAACATAAACCAGCCGAATATTTTGATTTGCATAGCTTAGTTTACTTACTATCAAACCCGACTCATCAACAACTATTGGTAATAACTTTGCTCCATAGGTTTGAAAAATCAATCTAGCACTAAGATAACCTGGTTCTTCCAAAGCAATAACGTCACCTGGTTCTATTAATAAGCGCATGATTAAATCAAGTGCTTGCTGCGTACCATTGGTAATTAATATTTGTTCCGGTTCGCAATTCACAGCACGCACACGCGAAACATAGCTAGCAATAGCTTCTCGTAAAGGCTTATATCCTAACGGTTCTACTGAATAATCTAGCCAGTCTAAGCTTGTAACGCAGTATCTCGAAAGTAAAGAACGCCACAACTTGATCGGAAACTCATTAAAAGCTGGACGACCGTAACGAAAGCTAATTTCAAATTTTCCTTCGTTCACTCTAGGAACATTCTCTGTATTTAATAATATCTTTCCGTACTGCGATAATTTAATTGGTGAACTGGTAATTTTGTCAACTATTTTAACAGCTTGAGAATTTAGTAAATCATCAGGAAGCTGGTTACAAACATAAGTTCCCGAACCAATAACAGTTTCTAAATAACCCTCACTTAGAAGTTGGTCGTAACTTTGAGTAACAGTACTGCGTGACACCCCCAAAGATTTTGCCATTTCCCTTGTTGAAGGAATGCGTCTTCCCGGTGGTAACCTGCCTTCTAAAATCGCTTGACGCAATTCTTGATAGAGTTGTTGATGCAATGGCGGCGGCAAATCACTATTGAGCGTAACTACTACATCCATTATTTTTTACTCCTGTACGGCTGGGTTAATCGAATCAACCTGTAAGCAAACGTGATGTTCCGACAAACCTGCCTTACAAGTGGACTGGTATAAAATCAACAAATTGGCTCTTGCTACCTACCAATTTGAATTATACGCTGATGTTAGTAGTTACAACAAGCGTCTATTCCAAGATGCCAACAGCAGAAAATATTTCTATCAGAAAGGCAAATGTAGAAGAAGAAATTCTTATTGCCGAACACTTTTACAAAATGTGGCTTGATATTGGCATTCCCAAAGATGCAATTGAACAAAACTGGCAAGAAATCATTCTCCAGTTTATTGAAAATGCCCGTCAAAATTTGGCTTATCAAGCCTTCATAGCGAAAATTGACGGTATTATTATTGGTTCAGTAAGCTGTCAACTTTATGCAGGTTTGTACCCAAATATCATTAAATCAAATCACCGTAAACTTGGCTATATTTGGGGCGTATATGTTGAGCCAATATATCGTAAGCAAGGTATCGCTAAACAATTAACAAATAGAGCAATTGAGTATTTGAAAAATATTGGATGTACGCGAGTAGTTTTGAACGCTTCCCCCGCAGGTAAACCCCTTTACACAAATCTTAACTTTATTGAAAGTAACGCCATGCATTTAGATTTTTTTTAGTTACGCATTGCGTAGGATAGGCATCCTGCCATTGGTGTCAAGTTAAGAAAAATAGAATCTTGTCAAATGGTAGCGGCTAACGTGGTTTACTCAATAAAAGGGTGCTTTAAAAAGTCATGAGTAAACCACGTAAAAAACATCTTGGTCAACTTAGAGAAAAAACAGGTAGCTTACTGGCAGGAAAGATATTAATGGTAGTAGAAGCATTCACTCACTGTCCAGTTGCTGTTTGGTATGATGATAATTCTAATTGTCATGAGACAACTTGGTGGAATTCTTTAATCGAAAGTTTGCCAGTAGGTGGATTATTAATAGTAGACATGGGTTTCTACGGTTTTGAATGGTTCGACGCTTTAACAAAAGCAGGGAAATACGTACTTAGCCGCCATTCGTAGAAAGTTTGCTACGAGATAATCAGCACGCTTTCAAGCAGTCATCATTATAAAGATGAAATTATAAAAATGGGACTGAATCACAATGACCCTTGCGAACATGCAATGCGTTTAGTATCAGTTTTATGGGGTAAAACTTGGTATCGCTATTTAACAAACGTGATTGACCCTCACCAATTATCTGCACAGCAAGTTTGTGATTTATATCGTCGTCGTTGGCATATTGAAGATGCATTTTTACTCACGAAAAGATTACTGGGTTTATCATATCTTTGGGTTGGTGGAGTTAACGGCATTAAAATGCAAATCTATGCAACTTGGATTTTTTATGCCGTATTAAATGATTTATGTGCTGATGTTGCTGTTGCTTTACAGCAACCCTTAGAGATGATTTCTGTGGAAATGGTTTTTCGTAGTTTATATTTTTTTAATCGCGCACAGTTACAAAATCCAGCGTTACAGCTTATACCTTGGCTTGTCGAAAATCATCGAACACTAGGTCTTGTTAAAGCTATCCGCAGGCGCCATAGGCGCAATGCCCAAAGGTCACTTGACACATGGGCACCAACCTTAACTTGACACCAATGGCATCCTGCCTGTCCGTATAAAAACATAAATGCCCAACCACAAAACTTTCAGGAGATAATTATGAACAACAATGAAACCAACCAAAAAAACTTCACTCCTACGCAACGCAGCCAAATCAAAAGATTACCCCAACGCAGTAATTACGAGCTTCAAACAATTTATGACATATTAGACGAAGGCTTAGTTTGCCAAGTTGGATTCAGCATTGAAAACCAACCATTTGTAATTCCCACAACCTACGGCAGAATCAGCGATAAACTCTATATTCACGGTTCACCCGCAAGCCGTATGTTACGTACCTTACTTGGTGGTATTCAAGTTTGCGTCACGGTCACATTACTTGATGGTTTAGTATTAGCACGGTCAGCATTTCACCACAGCATGAATTACCGCTCAGTTGTAATATTTGGTACTGCTGAAATAGTCAACGACCTCGATAAGAAACAAGAAGCTTTGCACGCTTTTACCGAACATATCATACCAGGAAGATGGGAAGAAATACGTCAGCCCAACCGCGGCGAATTACAAGGAACTTTAGTACTTTCATTACCACTGACCGAAGGATCGGCAAAGATACGAACGGGAATGCCAAATGATGATGAGTCTGATTACAGTTTAGCTGTGTGGGCAGGTGTTTTACCTTTACAATTAGTTCCAGGTGAAATTGTCGCTGATTCGAGATTACAAGAAGGGGTAAAAACACCCACATATGTAGAAAACTACAGCCGTAATAAATCTATGATGCAATAAGTCCATTTAAATGGACTTATGCTATTAGCCTTGGGTTTGCAACCCAAGGCGGGTTTGTGGTAATTTGCAAAATAAATATAAAAATTTTTCTATTGTTTCTATTTGCATTCATATTTGAGTTAATTTGTAGCGATCGCATTTTCTTTCATGCTCATACCTTTAAGATACTTCGTGTTTAAAATATCATCAATATACTTAGTTAAAGTTACTGCCTCTTGAAAACTACTCGACTCGCGTAATGCTCGATAAAACGAGCGAATTTCTTGAGGTGATGGGTTCATGAATGTACGTAATTCAGTAATATCTAATCTGCGATTGAACTCGTTGACAGTATCGCGCCATTGATGTAATAACAAAAATAATTCCCTATATGAACGTTCGGTAAAAGCACCCGATGCAATCGCAGTCTCCGTAACCGACACAACTAGTCGCGGAAAAACTACAGGTTGTCCAGAATCGTGTGAATTTGCACCAAATCGTGAATCGGATAAAATCACTGCATTTGCCCGAAATTCGTAGACTAAAGCGACTAATAATTCTGTTCGTTTTTCGTTAGCAGATGCCCACCGTTCGGCAAAAATACCCGTAATGCTGGCAAAAAGTCCTAAAGCTGAAAGTCCTGATTCAAAATCTGGGTTTTTTGCCCACCAAAAAATGGCTAAAACCAATCCAGAAATTAAAGGAACAAAAGTAACTAAAGTTACCCAGTTTTTCATAAGATTAAGTGTTTTATTTTTTTACAGAATTACGCCAGACTGCATCTGCAAGCGAAGAATTTTGGTCTTTCACAGAAGCTCCGTTCGGCGCGATTAAGATTAAATCGATACCAAAATTGTCTCCGCAATCAGTTTCCAATTGCGATCGCAGTCGATTAACAATCATCAAATTGCTGTCGGATATAACTTTGTTGATTCCCGTCTCAGTATATTTCCGCGTTAGGTATAAACGAATTGTATCTTGGTCGGCAAAATTTACAATCGAACGGTCAAGCAACATCACGCGAGTTGTATGTCCGCTTAAATTTGCGTACGTGACTTTGATTGAAATAGCTTTGTCTGCTTCCATAAAGCTGTGAAAAACCACATTATTCAAGTCAATCTGTATATCTGTGTTTTGCAGCAGCGCACTTGTGACAAATTCCTTAAAAGATTTACTATTTGCATACTCGGACATAGCTTCTTGTGCAACTTCGTCGCTTAAATCATTGGTTGCAGCAACTTCGATTAGCATTCTGTCATGCTGACGCATTAATTTTGATAAGGTTTGCAGCAATTCCGTATCTTGTTGAAAATTTGCCAACGTATTACCAAGTAGCGAAAACAGAATTGGACCATCCCCCACAACTCGCTCCAATAGCTTCCGCAACTCTAATATATTTTTATTAGTAGAAAAATCGACTTGAAAAGGTAATACACGATTTCCCTTCAATCCTAATCCTTTTGTTGCCCCTTGAACGCCCATCCGCAACATTTGCGAACTCATATCAATCGGGAAATACAGTAAATCGGGATGCGTGTTAAGCAAAAAACTTAGAATATCCCGATCCTTTTCCCCTGTCCCCACACCCAAGCTGACATAATGATATTTGCCAGCATTGAGATTTGACTCGATTTGCTGCCACCGATACCGAAAAGACTCGATACTTTCTTTCATCACCACATATAGCGGGTCTGTACAAGCATAAGCCCAAGCAATAGTCGGACCAATCCCCCAATAAGAGAAACCCGATACAATCCGTTTTTCATCACCTGTTGTAGAAAAACCCCTTCGCAAATCTTGGGTAAGTGCTGCCAGTTTTTTCGATTGACTCTCGCCAACAAAGCAAAGCGTCCAACTCAAGCCAGATTCATTGATGGAATCTTTTAATAACTCTTCAAAGTTAAAAGACACAATAATCAGTCTCGTTTATCAATAAGTGTACTTATACTTAATTGTTCCGTAAAGCTTGAAAAATTACCAAACATAAAGCTTGCGACTATTTTCTCGCCAATAATAAATTGTCGCGGGCACTACTCATCTATTCGCTGCGTCACTAATCCTACTTCTTGAAGTCTGTGTCAGGTTATCTGATATATCAATTCGATGCACGGCATTGAATGAACCACTACCGATAAACACCTTTAATACGCATAAATACCTGTAAACTATATGGCGAGTAGATTCCATCACAAAAACATGCGATGGCGTGCGTGGGTAGCTAACGTCTCATTCAAGCCGATGAAATTACGTACAATTTTTCAATTTGGGCAACGTCCGCTTAAATCTTTCTTACCGATATTATTTTTAATATCCTTTGTAACGGTTGTGCTGTCAGGAACATTTGCCCCGGTTTTGGCACAACTTCCCCCGTTACCAATTCCCGAACCTCCTTATTCCCAACCCCTGCCATTACCACAGTTTCCACCTGCAACTACTGGAGATATTCCCCAACCACTTCCGATTCCTCAACCAATTCCGCAACCAATTCCGCAACCAATTCCAGAAAATTGGCAACCAATCCCACAATCAATTCCAGGAAATCCACAACCTGTCCCACAACCTGTCCCACAAACTGTCCCACAAGTCCGTCAACGTCCCCGACAGGAGATTCGCGCGGTTTGGATGACGAATAATGATTTGGATGTGCTGCGCGATCGCACTAAAGTCCAAGAAGCGATGACGCAATTACGACGGCTAAACTTTAACACCGTTTATCCAGTTGTTTGGAATTCGGGATATGTCATGTATCCTAGCGCAGTTGCACGACGAGAAGAGATTCAGCCCTTTGTGTATAAAGGTACAGAGGGACACGATATTATTGCGGATGTCATTAACCAGGCACATCGCCAAGGCTTATTAGCAATTCCCTGGTTTGAATTTGGCTTCATGACTCCCGAAACCTCGGAACTAGCATTCAACCACCCAGATTGGCTAACGCAAAAGCGCGATGGCAGTCGAGTCTCGATTAGTGCGGCGGGTGAAGTGGCTTGGCTCAATCCTTTTCATCCCCAAGTTCAAAAGTTCATCACCGACCTCGTACTAGAAATTGTTACTCAGTATGATGCCGATGGTATCCAGTTCGACGACCACATGAGCCTGCCACAGGAATTTGGTTACGATAAATATACCGTTGCTCTATATACCCAAGAAACGGGGAAAGCACCCCCAGCGAATCATCAAGACCAATCGTGGATGCGTTGGCGAGCTGATAAAATTACGGCATTCATGCTGCAACTCAACCAAGCGGTGAGAACGCGAAAGCCAAATGCGATTTTCTCGGTTTCGCCGAATTATTACGACTTTGCTTATAAATTTCAACTCCAAGACTGGCTCAATTGGGTGCGTCTAGATATCGTTGACGAACTAGTTATGCAAGTTTATCGCGACGATTTACAATCGTTTACCGCCAAAATTACCCGTCCTGAAATTATCGAAACGCAACAATATATACCCACAGGCATCGGGATTATGGCAGGATTGCGGACTCGTCGCATCCCCATGCAGCAAATTCAGTCACAGGTCAGGGCTGCCCAACAACGCGGATTAGGTGTAGCATTTTTCTATTATGAAAGTCTCTGGGACAGCGGACCGGAAGCTGAAAATGAACGTCAATCAGGATTTCAAGCAATTTTCCCAAATCCGGTACTTCGCGCTAGGGCTAGTTTGTAATTGAAGTGCGATCGCGTAGGGTAGGCATCCTGCCTGCCTTTAATTTTTTTTACAGAAGATTATAGACTTACTATAGTACACCAGGTCATTTTTATAACCGTAGGGGCGGGGTCTCCCCGCCCTTTCTTATATATTCCACGGTTAGGTAAACTGCTGTACCTACCTAAAGAAATGGTAATTGTAATTGACAATAATGAAATTAATATTGGGGCACATGGGTTGGATCAAGGGTGGGGAGACCCCACCCCTACGACCAATCTACATGTATCATAATTTTTGGGGAATAATATTACGCATCAAATCAGCTAATTTTTGTAAAATCGCTTCGACACCATATAAATCATTCTCACGACGTTGCAGCGTCAATAAATCGGAGAATGCATATTTTGGTGCATGTTGAGCTAGTAATTTAATAAATCTAAATTCACTACCATTAGTAACAAGAGAAAACGCCGGAAGTTCGGGTGTAGGTGTTGCCATCATGTAAGTCAAAGCTTGCGGAATCGCTTCCTTTAGAGAAAAGCCTGCTTCTTTCGATTCAATTACTAAAACCCAAAGCTTTTCTTGCAAAACAATAATATCAATTCTTCCTCTCCATACTTTTTCGTACTTATCTTCTAAACTAATTTGAATAGAATTCTCTGTGCGAATACTAAATGGAGGATTATAAAAACCAGCCATTGCCAACAGTGGAGAAATCATCACTAACTTAACCAGTTCTTCCGACATGGGATATTCGCTTAAATAAAGGAAATTTGCTTTGATTTCGTCAAGTGTTTGTTTTCCAACATCAATCAATTTCGGTAAATTTTCTTGCCATTCCGTAAAGAATGATGCATCTTGACTTTCTTGCAAACCAAATTTCATTTCAACTTCGTGCAGGGTAAGTTCGCTAGCTTGAATTGCTTGCACCATAATCTGCTATTAGTTATTCGATGTTTACAATAATTATACTTAAACTTTAAAAAATATAGAAGCGCCAATAGAAGGTTATACCCTTTAGACGCGCTGAAATGTCGGTAGGGGCACGATATATCGTGCCCCTACATACTGCAGGATAACAAAAAATAATGTTTGTGAGAGTAATTCTCACGATCTTTCCTATCTATAATTAACTGCTATCTTTTAGTGAAAATAATACTAACAATTATAAATAGAGCAATACTATTATTACTTCCTAACTTGCCAATAGTTGTGACATTACTATTAGCATTTAATGTCTGTCACATATCTCAGTTAGAAATCACCAATATTTGGATTTGTTAAAATTCCTAAATCTTTGTAAATATAATTTTAAAATCCTAATGTTTTAAAACTCAATTACTGACTCAAAAGTCTTTTTCCATGTATAACTGCTGCTATAGTTACAATTTCATCTTGAACTTGATAGATAATTCGATAACTATATACAAATACTTCCCTAATGCTATCTTCTTTAAACTCAGGGACAATGCGACCTAAAAACGGGAAATTACTTAAATTTCTGGTTGCATCAAGTATTTTTTCAACAATTACCCCAGCATAGGAAGCTGAATCACGAGATATGTACTCAGCAATGCCTTCCACATCTTCGAGTGCTTTGGATGACCAAACTACTTGATAAGCCATTTATTTAAACGTTGCTCTGCTTCCGACTGTGAAATTGTACCTTGTGTTTTGGCACTTTCCAAGCCATTGTTAACTTTTTCGATAACGTACAAGTGATATTGGATATCTTCAATTGAGCAATCGTCAGGCAATTGATTTAATAGCGATCGCACTTTCTCTTTTGTTGCGCTCATTCTTTTTATAGATAAATTTTAGGTTAGGTGACGATGGTATGGCATCTGCTCATATTATAGTGCTTTCATCTTTCTTTCTGCGAGATACCCCCACCCTAAGCGTTGCAGGTCGGGGAGGGTTTGAGATTAAATTTGGTGGCATCGTTTGACTTTCAAGACAGTCGCTACAACTAACTTAATGCAAGAAATTGGGAATACTAGAATTAGAATTAGGTTTCCAAAAAAATACATACATGGACTACCCAGAACTACGACTTTTTTCACGTCCAGCAGGAAGTTCCAAGGCTTTAGTTTTTATAGATGGGTTTTTAAGCGCGAAAAAAGAGCGTTGTGACAGTTTGCTTTCTGCATTAAATTATACGGGATGGCATCATTCTGTTTATCAATTATGGTGGGATGCTTCTAGTCATAAGAGTGCAATGGGCTTGAACTGGCATCAATGTAAAAGTCGTGCTAAGTCTGTTGGCAAAGACTATTTACAAAGTTTGATTGAATCTCAAATTCCCGAACAAAATATTTGTTTATTAGCTCATTCGTTAGGTGCGCGTGTCGCTTATTTTGGCATCGAGAGTTGGACGGGTAGTAAGCACTCACTAGGAGACGTAATTTTTCTCACTGGTGCTGTACGTCGAGATAGTAGTAAAGACTGGGGGTATGTAGCTGATAGAATCCAAGGAAAATTAATCAATGTTTATAACGATGAAGATCCATACTTAAAAAAGATATTTAAATCATTGGAATTCGGTAATGCTTGTGGGCGTAAACCTATCAAAGAATATCATTCAAAAATAATAAATGAAGATGCGACACCTTTTGTTGGCAAAAGTCATAATCTTTCCAAAGCCCTTGACTACTTACCAGAGTTAGTAAGGAAGGGCTTATGGTGTATATAAATTGATGTCGGTAGAGGTGCAAATATATAGCAATTCCTAACAAGCGTGAGGCACATATGTAGGGGCGCAAGGCCTTGCGCCCCTACCTTAATGTAAAATGACTATACCTCACCTGAGTGACAAACGCTATAAATTATTAGTACAGCATCAAATATTTTTAATATGCTCTCAGCTCAACTATGATGATTTATTAATATAGAGACGTTACATGTAACGTCTCTACTGTAAAAACTAAAAATCTGCACTCTGTGGTGTCCGTGGAAATGGAATCACATCACGAATATTTCCCATCCCTGTCATAAATTGCACCACACGTTCAAACCCCAAACCAAACCCAGCATGGGGAACCGTGCCAAATCTCCGCAAGTCGAGATACCACCATAAATCCTCGGTTTTCATTCCTTGCGCTAACACCCGTCTTTCCAACACATCTAATCTTTCCTCCCGCTGCGAACCTCCAATCAGTTCACCAATTTTCGGCGCTAAAATGTCCATTGCGGAAACGGTTTTCTCATCCTCATCTAAGCGCATATAAAACGCCTTAATTTGTGCTGGATAATTAGTTACAATCGTCGGCTTTTTAAATAACTGCTCGCATAAATACCGCTCGTGTTCCGATTGTAAATCTGTACCCCAACTTACAGGATATTCAAACTTAGCATCGGCTTTTTCTAAAAGTTTGACAGCTTCAGTATATGTAATCCGCTCGAACTGATTATTAATAATATTTTCTGCCGTCTCTATAACCGTTTTATCTATACGTTCGTTGAAAAATTCCATGTCTTCGGGGCAGGTTTCCATCACATATTTAAAGATATACTTGAGGAAAGCCTCGGCTAAATCCATGTCCTCTTTCAAGTCACAAAAAGCCATTTCTGGCTCAACCATCCAAAATTCTGCTAAGTGACGCGAAGTATTAGAATTTTCAGCGCGGAAGGTGGGACCGAATGTGTAAACATTACTAAAAGCCATAGCCATAACTTCGGCTTCGAGTTGTCCGCTAACGGTTAAGTATGTCGGTTTAGCAAAAAAATCTTTGCTGTAATCAATCGCATTATCTTTAGTGCGGGGAACCTTATTTAAATCAAAGCCAGTAACGCTGAACATCTCCCCTGCCCCTTCGCAGTCGCTAGCGGTGATAATGGGGGTGTGTACCCACATAAAGCCGCGTTCTTGGAAGAATTGGTGGATTGCAGTCGCACAAGCATTGCGGACGCGAAAAACCGCCCCAAAGGAATTGGTACGCGATCGCAAATGTCCAATTGTCCGCAAAAATTCAAACGAGTGGCGTTTTTTCTGCAAAGGATAGGTTTCGGGATCGGCTTCACCGTACACTTGTACTGATTTTGCCTGAACTTCGATCCGTTGCCCTTTTCCTTGCGATGCGACGATTACCCCATCGACTTCGACCGAAGCACCTGTATTTAATTTTTTGATATGACCTTCGTAATCGGGCACGTCTTCGTTGATAACTACCTGCAAATTTGCCATCGACGAACCATCATTTACTTCGATAAAGGAAAAACCTTTGAGTTCGCGTTTGGTACGTACCCAACCTTTGACTGTGATTGATGAGTCAGGTTGTCCGCTACGTAATATTTCAGCAATGCGTTTTTCAATCATACTTTTAGAGGTTGGGGAGAAGAGTAGGTAGGGGCGGGGTTCCCCCGCCCATATAGAAATAGGGAATAAACCCGCCCATATAGAAATAGGGAATAAAGGAGAGAAAATAAATTTTTTAACTTCTTGCTGTTTTCTGACTCGTTTATCCTATAGAAGATTTTAATAACCAGCCTATAATAACGCCCAATCCACTAAACCGGATAATCTGCCAAAATGGATCTTTGACGCTGCGCCAATTGAACAGTTGACTTTCTAAATTGATTTCCAGCACTTCTAACTGCTGTTCAATCAGCTTTAACTCGGTTTTCATCGATGGTAACTGACTTTGATGCAATTCTTCAATCCGTTCGTGCAACAGGGCTTGCAGCTTGCGATCGCATTCTACCTGCTTGTAACGTTCCTTTAAAGCAATGAGCAATCGCTCCATTTCTTCGAGTTCTAGAGCAAATTCGCTTTTACCATTTTCTGCATCCGATGGCTCTGAGGGTTGTTTATTCGGCTTCATGTAAAGGTTGTAAACTAAAATTAAATCCAAATTTGGTTATAGTACAACCAAAGGTTAGTCGCAAATATTTATTTGTCATTGGTGAGTGGTTAGTAGTCAGTAGTCAATGGTCAATGGTCAATGGTCAGTGGTCAGTGGTCAGTAGTCAGTAGTTATTAATAAGAGTGTGGGAAATACAAAGGATAATTGACAAATGACTACAAACAACTGACCCCTGACTACAGACAAATAACAAAGGATAAATTATAATGTCTCAACCAACCGCTACAGAATTAAGCGCTTTAGAACTTGCTCAAGCGCTGATGGAAAAACTTTCTATTTCACCGAATGATTGGCATCGTCTCAAGTCGAATCGCAAAGCCCGTGCTAGCGAACAAATCGCCGCTGCATTAGTATTTTTACTTAAAGATGAATCCGAAGAAGCACTCCCAAGACTCCAGCAAGCAACTGGCTGGTTAGACCGTTCCATTTCCGCACCACCTTGTCCTACACATGGGAGTAAGGGAAGTTAATACCTCACCACATAAGTTTTGAGGGGCTACAGTAGTGCGTTCGCGCAGCGTGCCCGCACTACCTAATTCTCTTTACCCCTCAAAATTAATGTGGTGGGGTACTAGGAGTTGAGAGTTAAAAGTGAGGAAAAGCGGAGTAATAAAGGAAATTAATAATTTAATCAAGTATAAAGCGGTTAACTAACAACTCCGCTCCTTTGCTCCTCGATTTCATCGTCTCAAAGACATCCTTGGTCTAGCTTGTAACTGTTTGCATAACCGCAACTCAGTACCTTTTTTGTTCCATTCAACTTGGTCAAAAATGTGGTGGAGAATACACATACCCCGACCATTCTCTGACTCATCAGGTGGTAAAAATTCTGTGGGGTCATCTTCGTCATTTGATGTTGGAATAAAGCCACCACCTTGATCCGATATCACCCACCAATACTGATTATCTATTAAAGAAAAGCGGACTATAACTTTTTTGCCGGGATCGAGATTATTACCATGTTTAGCAGCATTGACTAGAGCTTCTTGAAGTCCTAGACGTAGTTCGGCCTGCATTTTTAAAGGAATTTCTGCCAACAGTAAATCTAAGATTGGGCAGAGATGGAGGGTTGAGGCGAAACTAATTGTGCCCCAATTTCGTCCAACAGGACGGAGCGAGATAGTAATCACAAGGATAACCCCATAGCCTTCACAGTTAGCTAGACATCAGGAAAGCTGTCACAGGCATCCTGATAAATATTGAGGTGGTCGTGTTGCCTTCAAACTTACGTCTTTAAAACTAAATTTTGAAAATGCTGGGGAGCAAATATCTTAATGTATTAGCTTGTTCATATATGTTCACATATAAAACGACGGTTTTTTTATCTGTATAAAGCAGCTAACAACTAAATAAATGCATTTAATTGGCATGAGTATTAAGGTACCCATCTAGCTACGGATTTGTAATTTAGATAACTTAATTCTTTTCATTGACTGATGATTCAACTTCAATTTCTTTAATCAAAAGGAATTGTATTTTTACCTTAATTTAAGTTTAGCATTTTTACTATGCACTAGACTACAAATTATAAATTTGAGTTTTTATTGTGATTTCACTATTAAGCGTCACTTTGTGTTAATACAAGAAATGCCGCAGTTTCCACATGTGGAGTCTGGGGAAAAAAATCAGCAGGCTGAGCTCGCACTAGAGTATAGACTCCATCTTGACAAAGTAATTTTAAGTCGCGTGCCAAAGTGGCAACTTTACAACTTACATAAACAATGCGTTTGGGTTTTGAGGTGAGTAATGCGTCGATAACGCTCTTGTCGCATCCCTTTCTGGGTGGATCTAGCACTACTACCGAAGGCTGAATATTCATTTGTGGGAGTAATTTCTCAACTGTTCCCGCATAAAATTCAACGTTATCAATGTTATTAAGCCGAGCATTTGACTTCGCTAGTTCCACAGAAGAAGATTGCACTTCCAAACCCGTTACAAAACTAGCTTGTTTTGCCAATGGCAAAGTCAAAGTTCCAATTCCACAATAGGCATCAAGCAATTTTTCCTCACCCTTTAGACTCAGTTCTAATTGAATTTGTTCCAATAGTGCCTCCGCTGCTTCTGTGTAAACCTGAAAGAACGTATCTGCACCTATTTGAAACTCAAATCCGGCAAACTTTTCGCTTAAAAAAGATTTGCCAGCAATACAGCGAGTTTCCTTGCCCAAAATAGCATTGGTACGTTCATCATTCCGGTTTAACATTACTCCTACTAATGGGGGATAGCGGTCTAACCACTCTTGTGCTAACGCACCAATATCTGGTATATTCCAATCTTTTGTCACTAGCGTTACCAATATTTCCCCCGTGCTACGACCAACTCGTAAACCTAAGTGGCGGATTAACCCGGTATGACTTTTTTCGTCGTAAGCTTGCCAACCTTGATTTTGAATGTCTTGCTTAATTTCGCGTAACAACGGGTTTAAACGTTGGTCTTGAACGGGGCATTGATTTAAATTTACAATTTGGTGGCTACCTTTTTGGTAATAGCCAGCTACTATATTTCCCTGAGCCGATGTTCCAATCGGGTAAGTGGACTTATTGCGATATCCTAGAGCGGAACCACCAGTTAATACCGCATCGACACGAGGCGCAACAAACCCACCAATGCGTTCTAGAGCTTGTACAACCTGGTTACGCTTGGCTTCAAGTTGAAACTGATAATCAATATGCTGCCACTGGCAACCGCCGCATTTATCAGCCACAATGCAACTAGGTCGAATGCGGTGCGCGGATGGCTGCAAAATTTCTTTTAACTTAGCGTGTCCGTACTTC
>JANNFJ010000890.1:0-3116 GCA_031379725.1 Calothrix sp. OTE_75_metabat_31 | reverse complement strand
AATCACTGTCGATGACTTTGGTACAGGTAATTCTACGTTAATTTATCTTAAGCAATTACCCATAAATACCTTAAAAATCGACCGTTACTTTATCAAGAATGTAGATGCTGACTCGGAGAAATCAGCAATTACTTCGGCGTTAATTCAGATGGCGCGAAATATGAATTTACATGTAGTGGCTAAAGGTGTTGAGTCAGTAGCTGAACTAGATTTCTTACGTCAACATAAATGTGACGCTATGCAAGGCTTTCTCTTTAGTCATCCAATACCAGCAACACAATTAGAACAGTTATTGTTAGCAAAGAAAGGCTGAGATATCCCAATACTGCGTAAGTTTTTAATAGTTGTCGGTTAGGGGAGGACGGTTAAAGGGAAAAGTCTTTATATATGAAGATTTTCACCTTCCCCCTTTTCCTTTTTCCCTTCCTATCGCGTTTCTCAACCTACTGAGGAACAGTCATTTTACACCAAAGGGTGCAAGTATGAGCGCTCCTACATATGTACATCACCTGGTTGGGAATTGCTATAACTGCAACCTATTAAAAATAGAGACTGTTGCAGTTTAGAATCGATACCTTTAGTACTGTTGATGCAATCTAGAAATAATTTGCTTGCATCCCAGTATTGTTGTAAAGTTTGTAACTCATTTTCATTAAATAGCCAATTATGCCCAATTAAGCGATCGCCGAGAATTAAATTTCGCAACTGTTCTGTCCAGACATCGCCGTTAGTTTCCCACCAAAGCTTGAGTAAATTTCTATTATCATGTGAGGGTAACTGATTTTTTAGGTCTTGCAGCGATTTTTGCAGGCTTTCTTCTTCGACTAAAAGATGTTTGAGGTCGAGTGCAAAATTCATAGTTGCTAATCGTTGAGGAAAGATATCGACAGTGATAGATAGACACAATGTTAAAGCATGAATTAAGGCTAAATCTAAGGCTAAATCAAATGTCAAGTTACTAGCAAGCTGTTTATCTATAGCTAAAGCAAGGGTTTGATTGCAAGCTAGGGTATGTTCTGGAGGAAGCGCAAGAGTAAAGTAAAAAGCTCGTATACTGGCAGGAGAATAAGGCGCGTCAAGTTGAGAGGATTTATTTTCTAAATGACTAAAAAAATCTTGTATTTTCTGATTTTTAGAAACTAGAGAATCAGTTTGTTCTTTCATTAAATGTAACAATGTATCTGGTTTATCTAACATTTTTGCCACTAATAGAAAAACCTCCCGCCAGCGTTTTTCTCCTAAATGAGAGACTAATTTTTGCAATTGTGTTAAATCTTGATGTTGACTACAAGACACAATTTCTTTCGCAGTCAAAAACTCTTGAAAAGTTAAATGAGAAAAAGAATAAATTCCTCTTGCCCTTTCAACTAATAACCCATGTTGTGCTTCGATTGATTTTAATACTGCTCCACTATCTAATAGTAAAGTTTCAACATCAGTTGGTGCATTCGGAAGCAGACGAAGATAATCAGCAATCAGACGCTGAATGTTAGATTCAGGAATTAAATAATCTTCTTGGTCAAAACTAATTGCAGCCAAATGACTAAGCAATTTAATTTTATGTGGCAAAGATAACTGGTGATAAATTTCGTCTCGTCGAATACCTCGTGTTTCATCCCAGCGTGATAGTAATAAATCTAAAGCTTGCTTGTAAATCTCTGCACGGTTAGCTGGGAAACCACCTAAAGACTGAAATGCTAAACAGGTAAGATTTAGTAAAATTGGTGTCGTTGCTAATTCTAAAAATTGCTGATTATCTGCCAGTTTTAACTCTTGCATAAACAAAGAAGTTAAAGCTTTTGCATCAGTAGGTACAATTTTCGGTAGACAAGATATCTGTGTGAGTGACAAGAAGCATTTCTTAACAAAAGTAAAAATCTGTAATTTGCTAAAGTCAGCTATTTCAACTTCTGTAAAACTTTTGAATTTGTATTGCAGTCTGCCAAGACGACAAGTAATAATAATTTTATTTTTATAAAAACTATCATCAAAATCACTAATACTTTTGATAACTAATTCGCTTTTTTCATCACGGACTTCATCTAAACTATCGAGTAGTATAATCGCTCGACCTGCCGAAAATATTGCTAATAATTCTGACTCAGAAACACCACAATTACTAAATTGATGAACTATATATTGAAATAGATTATTTCGATGATTCGTGATTAGATATTCCGAATATCGTCCTAAATTGATAAAAATCGGTACATAATCGGATTGAAACTTGCCCAGATTACAATTAAAACCAATATATTGTAAAAAAGTAGTTTTCCCAGCACCCGGTTTACCAAATACCATCAATTTGGAATATTTTGTAATAGCTTCAATCGCTGTGAGTGAATTTTGAGGTGTTTTCCCAAAGCCAAAGCGATCAACATTATTAGAGTCATAAGCTTTATGTTCGCCCATATTCAGACGCGAATCCACATCCAACCACCTGTGACTGCTAATTTCCTCAACAATATTGATATCAACATAAAGAGAATCTAAAGCAATCGGTCGAGCAATATCCAAACAAATCAGAGTCCCGCACTGATATTGAATATCATCGTAATGAGCCATTCTGACCTTTTGCACCAATGCATCTAAAGAATCGCACAGCAGGAGATTTTGGGAAAACCCATCGTTATTTCGCTGTAATTCCTCTGTTTGAAAAATTATATCTTGAGGCTTTAGCTCCAAAACAAAACAAATTTCATGAAAAACTTGGCGGTCAACGGCTTTCCCATTAAAAAACTTCCAGATTGGCTGACGAGTTTCCAATGCCACATGACTAGCCAAAGATTTTTGTGTCAAACCTTTTCGCTTAAAAGCCTGTTTAGCTTTTCTAATGCCCTCAATTGATGCTTGAAGCGATCGCTTTGTCATAATACCAAAAAGTATGAACTCAATGTACTGGTTTTATATAGCCTGTATATTTATACACCTTATATGATTTATAAGCCAAATTGACGCAAAAAGCGAAAATTATCTTTAAAGAAGGGTTATGGCACTTGTGGCTCGTGTCATTAATTTTGGCATCATGACGCTCAGATTGGTGACTTCATCGATACCCCTGATAGTATTTGGCATATCATCTGTCATATATTTATTATTTGTAATCCCTATTATCG
>JANNFJ010000873.1:0-2807 GCA_031379725.1 Calothrix sp. OTE_75_metabat_31 | reverse complement strand
TAGCACTTGATTACGATCTCCGTTACAAATTTGGGATAACGGATGAGATTTTTCAAGCCGTACTGAGCCTAACAAGACCTAGAAAGCATATTAATAAGACTCTCAACAGCGCTATTCAAGAAGGTGGCTTATTTGTTACAGACTATGCGGTACTTGATAGCGTTAAGCCGAAGGAAAAGCAATTTCTTAGCGCCCCTATTGCCCTATATTATGCCGAAAGGGTTCGCGGTGATTTTCAGTTAATTCCGATTGCTATCCAGTTGGGACAGGTATCAGGGGAAAGTCTACTTTGCACGCCTTTAGATGGGGTAGATTGGCAGATCGCCAAGTTAATTACCCAGATGGCTGATTTCTACGTCAATCAGCTGTATCGTCATTTGGGACAGACTCATCTGGTAATGGAACCAATCGCCTTAGCAACAGTACGCGAACTAGCTGCTCGCCATCCCGTAAACGTACTTTTAAAGCCTCATTTCGAGTTCACAATGGCAATCAACAGCCTTGCCGATCAGGTGCTAATTAATCCGGGGGGAGCTGTGGATATTATCTTACCGGGTACCTTGGAAAGCTCGCTAAAACTTAGCGAGAAAGGTGTATCTGAGTATTTTAACAACTTCGGCAACTTTGCATTCCCAACTAATTTACGTCAGCGCGGTGTTGATAATTCTTATATATTACAAGAATTTCCCTATCGAGACGACGGGTTGCTTATTTGGAACACCCTAGAAGACTATGTGAGTAGCTATATCGGAATTTACTACAAATCCAACCGAGATATCCGCGAGGATTTCGAGTTACAAAATTGGTTCCAAGCTTTACGCAAACCTGTTAGCGAAGGTGGTTTTGGTATAGTTTCATTACCTGCAAGCCTGACAAACCGCGACCAATTGATCGACATTTTGACACAAATGATTTTCACGGCCGGTCCCCAACACTCAGCCATTGCTTGGATTCAATATCAATATATGGCTTTTATTCCGAATATGCCTGGAGCTATTTATCAGCCGATTCCCACAACCAAAGGGAAATTCGCCGACGAAAACAGCCTTACTAGTTTCCTACCTGGAGTCAAACCAAGCCTTACCCAAGTCCAGTTTATATCGTTAGTTGGTACTAAACGCGACCCAAAAGCATTTACAGATTTCGGCACGAACAGTTTCCAAGACCCGCGAGCTATTAGGGCTCTGGAAGATTTGCAAAATCGTTTAGAAACAGTAGAAAAACGGATTGAAATACAAAATAAGCGTCGCAAAGAATGTTATCCTGGCTTTCTTCCCTCTAGGATGTCTAATAGTGTAAGTGGATAGTCCTCTAACCACGAATAACCGGGAAATTACACGAGGTAGTTAAACAAATAGCTAGTCCGTCGTTTCCCAGCATCCCCCTAAAGCTACCCCACCCACACGTAAAAAATCGCACTCACCAAGACCGTAAGGGCGGGTTTACAGACATTCCTATTATTCACGAAAAATCTCTATAAACCCGCCCCACCAACACGAAAAAACCCAAACTGCCCTACTAACACGAAAAAACCTCATCAACTTGCCCCACCAACAAAAAGAACCATCAACCCCCAAATATTTGTCAGTTAAGGATATTCGAGCAAACTCGAATATCCTTAACTGAAAGATACCGGGTTTCTAATTTGCTACTCAAACCAGTTAATATTAAAGTGCCCCACAAGTACCCGCAGGTACAGTAGTAAACACAGTACCAGCAGGAAGAGTAGAAGTAGAAGTCAGAGTCACAGCAGGGTTAAACCTAAACGCACCAGTATTACTTGCTAAAAACGAATCTTCAAGCCTAAAAGTTGAAGTACCAGTACGACTGAGGAAATAACCAGTAGTAGCAGTAGTACCAGCTTTATTGTTCTGCGATCGCAAGCAGAAATTAGAGTTACTTCCACTGCTAGCGGCTAAATCAGCACTGGTAGCGACAGCAGCAGTATTATTCCCTCTAATATCATTGTTTTTGACAACAACATTTACTACTGAAGCACCAGTGTTACTTCCAGCACGAATACGAATACCGTCCGCAGTTGCACCACTAACAGTATTAGCATCTAACGTTAATTCTAGTTTGCCACTGTCGCGTGTTTCGACATCGATGCCTCTGATATTAGCAGTGGTAAGAGAATTCGTAATAGTATTATTAGAGACAGTCGCTGTTGCCTGCGATGTGTTCCGACTCAAAATCGAAATTCCGCTAGTACCACTATTGGCAACTTTATTATTAGAAATAGTGGCAGTAGTTGTGCTATTAATATCCCGTGCATCTAAACTAATGCCTACAGCAGCACTATTACTAATAGTGTTATTAGAAACAGTAACTGTCTGTTTACTTGTATTCCGACTACCAAAAGCAATTCCATTAGCTCCGCTATTGGTAATTGTATTGTTAGAGATAATGCCAGTACTTACAGAATTGTTTGTTGCTTGAGTCAAAATATACTCAATGCCGTTACCTCCAGCCTTTGTAATCGAGTTGCCGGAAACAGCATAATTAGAACTGGAATTGAAACGCGATCGCAAAGCTAACCAAAGATCACCGTCGGTATCAACTGTGTTATTAGAAACAGTACCCAATCCTAAAACCGCATCTCCATCAACACCAAAGCTTACACCCTTATCTGCAATATTGGAAATTTTGTTACCACTGATTGTGAGGCTACCAACTCTAGCTCCAGTATCCGTAGTATCATCATTATTATTCAAGTTGATATCAATTCCATCAGCTCCATCAACTCCAAGCACACCAATATTTCTGACAGTGTTGTTGGTGATGCTAACTTTAGCCGTAGCCGTACC
>JANNFJ010000864.1:0-2411 GCA_031379725.1 Calothrix sp. OTE_75_metabat_31 | reverse complement strand
TTCGGTTTTTTCTAGCTCTTGTGCGATCCATTGTTCCATTTACTGACTTTGGCTATGCTTTCGGGTATTCGTTTAAAACATACACAATTTCTGGCTTTTGTCAAAGCTTTTGTTAAGAAAGATGTTTATAATGGATAGCTTTTTAAGGGGGGTTGGGGGGATCAATTTCTTAACCGAGCAGTATTAGGATACGTCTGTAATTACCCAGCCATCTTTTATTAGCGCATTTTAACCGCGTTGTGAATAATGTCTAATTTGGACATAGTCTAAATATAAAGCATTAATTTTCCGGAAGCAACGCTAAACCAGCACCAAATTATCCCGATGCACTACAGTCTCCACCCCCTCATACCCTAAAATCGCGCTAATTTCCCGTGAATGTCGTCCGCGAATTTTTTGTAATTCCTCGCTGCTGTAATTTACCAGTCCACGGGCGATTTCGTTGCCAGCGCGATCGCATAACATCACCGCATCCTGAGTATCAAATTGTCCTTGCAGTTCAGCAATTCCCGCAGCCAATAACGATTTTCCACCTGTAGAAATTGCCCCCACCGCACCCGTATCTAAATATAATTTACCCACAGGTACTAGTCCGTAAGCTATCCACCGCTTGCGTGCGGATGTCGGTTCGGGTTCGGGTTGAAATTGAGTACCCAAAAGTTCACCGTTGATGATTTTTTCGATGTTGCGGGGATACTTCCCCTCGGTAATGACGGTACGAACTCCGGCTGTGACCGCAATGCGGGCTGCGGATATTTTTGTTACCATTCCCCCCGTACCCCATTGCGTACCTTGAGTACCTGTTTGGATTTGCATTTCGGTTAGTTCCTTGATGCTACTAACTAAAGTAATGGGTTTAGCATCGGGAACCGAGCGGGGGTCGGCAGAATATAATCGATCTACGTCGGTGAGTAAAAATAACCAGTTTGCCTCGACTAAGCTGGCAACTAAGGCCGAAAGCGTGTCATTATCACCAAATTTGAGTTCTTCGACAGCAACGGTATCGTTTTCGTTGACGATAGGAATAACACCCAGTTCGAGTAATTCGTTAAAAGTGTTGTAAATATTTAAATAACGACTGCGTTGTACTAAGTCACTGCGGGTAAGTAAAACTTGGGCAATTGGTTGTTGCAGGATGGTAAATAAATCGTCGTAAACCCGCATCAACCGTCCTTGTCCGACTGCTGCAACAGCTTGTTTGAGGGCAATGCTTTTGGGTCGTTCGGTTAATCCAAGTCGCGCACAACCGACTCCTATTGCCCCTGATGATACCAAAATTACGCGATGTCCTCGCCGTCGTAAATCTGATAACGTTTCCGCAAGGGTGGCAATGGTTGAGAGGGCTAGTTGTCCGGTTTCGGGTTGAGTAAGGCTGGATGTACCGATTTTGATGACGAGGGTTTGCATGGAAATTGTTGGGAGGAGCAGGACTGTTTCATCCTTGATATGGAAGAACAGAAGTTTTAAATTTAGGTGTTAATTTTATCAAGTTTTTCGTAGACAATTAAATTTTCCGATATTTTTGATTAGACCATTTTGACTATCCGGAGTTATTGCAGGGGATCGCGCAATAAATAAAGTAGTGAGATCATTAAAATAATGCAAAAGCTATTATTTCCGCTTGTTTTTTCGGTTGTAATGACTGGCTGTAGTAATGTAACCACAAGCCAATATGAAGCTACAGCGCTTACCACTTATACCTGGCAGGTAAAATATGCAAATGATTTAACTTCAGAACCATTACCACGTTTAGAAGAATTTGCTACCACTTCCTTACTCAATCGCAATGGCTTAAAGCCCAATGGAGCGGTTACAGGACCCGATGACCGAGGTTTATGGTGGGCTGCACTACCGCCACGACCGACAGTTGATGAAGTCGAACAACGCAAAGAAGGGAAACAGGCGAGTCAGCCCGAACTATTAAAATCTGTAAAATATGAATTTCAATATTCAGAAGGCACGCAACAAAGAATATTGCCTACAAATTACGAGGTTTACCGACAAGTAGTAAAAGCATATCTATCACGCACGCCTTTAGAATTGACTTTGGGAGTAGGGGATAATTCGGTTGAGAAAGCTGAACCAGTTGGTAAGTAAAAGCATTGCGACTTAAGAATCAGAAGTAACAACTTTAACTTTGACTGGCACGGGTAACGCCCCACCGCGCAACTGTACGCCCAATTCCTTGGCTTCGGTCGCGCTAAATCTTCCTGTAATTACCCCTGCACCACCAGTAATACCAGTGGAAGCAAACTCCGAACTGACAGTAGGATAGCTAATTAGTTCGTTGTCAAGGAAGATACCAATTGCACGACCAGTACCCGCCATTTCCTTTGTAAGTGCAGCAAACAAATCGCCACCCTGTTGGTCAAAGGTAATGTTAATTTCCCAACTTTGACCTTGGTTCGGCT
>JANNFJ010000834.1:0-4485 GCA_031379725.1 Calothrix sp. OTE_75_metabat_31 | reverse complement strand
CGAGCAGCTCGGTGACGGTGCAGAGCGCCGACTTGGGGCTCGCGATGGTCGTGGACAACAGCACGCCCAATCAGGGCGCCACCATCGCGTTCACGGTCACGCTCACCAACTCGGGCCCGGACATAGTAAGGTTCGGATTGTGGTTTGTACCATTACCATCAAAATACCGCTCTCTAAGCCATGTCCAGTCACATCCCCAATGCTAATTGTTACCTTGTCATCGCCTTTAATAATGTCATAATAATCACCGCCAATTTCCGAAGCAGGTTCCATAAAACCAGCAATATCTAAGTCGAGAATTTGTTCGAGTTCTTGGGACTTAGGTAAAATTTTTGCTTGCAATTGTCGGGTAACTTCCAACTCTGCACCCATCCGTAGGTTTTCGGTTTTGAGTCTTTTGTTGAGAGTTTGAATTTTGGTATTTGCTTCTGCAAGCTGCGCGAGGGTTTGCTTTTGCTGTTCATCAGAATGCGCTAGAGCTCCTAGCATGTCGTTAATATTTGTACTCAGGTTAGACATTTCATCCTGACCGGGTATTGATACACGCAACCCTAAGTCGTTAGTATCCCGAACACGATTTACACCTGAAATTAACAGCGATAACCGCGACAAAATCGAACGTTCGAGCAAAAATATGATGACTGCATCAAATATTAGTCCAGCAAAGATAAGACTAATAATTAAATATTTTAAGTTAGCTAATCCTTGCTCGTAGGTGATTCGAGGGATGTCAACTTGCAAAATTAACCCAGGTTTACCATCGATATCATTAATTAGTAAATATCCGGCTAATGTTTTTTGACTAATCGGCTCAACTATGACATGTTGCGGCTGAGATTGGGCACGGATGTTTTGGATTGAGTCTGGAAGTTTTGTATCGTTGAGTCTATATAGTTTGAGCGGTAAACGAGCGATTTTTGAAAGTTCATCAATTGTACTTTGGTCAATTCTACGTCCCACAATTAACGAACCACGCACCGGACCCATAGCATCACTTGTTAAAATTGGCTGGGATGTTACCCACATTATTTCTGTGGGCAACACTATTATACCTGTCTGCTTGGTTGTGGTATTGGGTCGAGACAGGAGTAAGTCTTTTTTATTAAGAATGCGGGAATTTAATTCTTGAGGTATGGGTAATGCGGTTTTTGTTTTTTCGTCGTACCCCGTACTGTAAATTGTCTCTCCTGCTGCGTTAACGTAAAGTATATAATTGGCTTTTAGAATCGTCAATTGCTTGGGTATGAGGTTACTTTCGATATATTGAGGATTTTTATCTTGGATAAATTTATATGTATCATCCCACGCTGACCAATCCGAAAAGCGATCGCTAAAACTTTGTTGATTTTGTGCTAGAAGATTCTCCACACCCTTAACTGTCTGTTGTGCTTCGTTCTCTTCGGCTTTGCGTATACTTCCCATTAAGATGTTTGAGGACGCAAGATAGAGAACTCCAATTAAACCGGCCAAGGTCATATTAACGATAAGTAGAGTCTTTTGACGTAATTTCATAATGCGATAAACCTCCGGTTCGCGGTGCGATCGCACCTTTTAATTTTAGAAACTCAATTATTAAAAAAATTCAGTCACAACCAGCACAATACTCAAATTAATCAGGGATTGCCTACATATGGACTGATATTTACAGAGTTCCCAAAAATTAAGTCCGACTAACAGCAATACTGCGTAGGTTTTGGTTTAGATCCCCCCAACCCCCGCTAAATTGGGGGGCTAAAAGCCTCTTAAAGTCCCCCAACTTATCGGGGGATTTAGGGGGATCAATTTTAGGAATACTTCTTAACGCCTGCAGTATTGCGACTAACAGGGGTGTAGAAAGTTAGGAGTTAGGAGTTAGGAGTGGAGAATTAGGAGTTAGGAGTTAAAAATTAGGGGATTAATCTTCTTCTCCCTTACTCCCTACTCCCTAATTAATTCCTAATAAATAATAATTAAAAATATGAGAAATATTACAAGTGTTGTTGCCAAAATGGTAACAGCTAGCTAAGAAGCCATGCGAAGATGTCATAGTCAAAATAAAGACTGTGGGAATCAAGGTGGTATTGAATGAACAAAAAATCGATGAGTTCTCGTCAAAACTTCTTGCAAAGACGCTATGGTGTGCGGTTAGGAAGAAGATATGCACTTGCCGCTGCGAGTGTAGTTTTAATGAGTGTAATTGGGTGTTCTGGGCTTAATCACAATAATAGTGCAGCCGCAGAATCACAGCAACCTCGTACTGAATTACCTATTTCCAAAAAATCTGTAAACCCCGATACAAAAATTGTCGCTGCAAACACAAAGTTTGGTTTTAAATTATTCTCAGAAATTTTAAAGGAAGATGGTACGAAAAATGTATTCGTTTCGCCATCGAGTGTAGCTTTTGCACTAGCGATGACCTACAATGGCGCAAGTGGTTCGACACAGCAAGAAATGGCTAAAGCATTGGAGTTACAGGGGTTGACGCTACAGGAAATCAACTCCTCTAACGCGGCTTTAAAATCACTTCTAGAAAATCCTGACCCGAAAGTACAGCTTGCGATCGCAAATTCACTCTGGGCAAATCAGGATGCTTCATTTAATCCCGATTTTCTCCAACGTAATCGTGATTTTTACAAAGCCAAAATTACAAATTTAAATTTTACTGATGCTCAATCACCTGGTGCTATCAATGACTGGGTAAAGCAAAATACAAGTGGTAAAATTGACAAAATAGTTGAACGAATCAATCCAGACCAAGCTTTATTTCTGGTCAATGCGATTTATTTTAAAGGTAGTTGGAAAAACGAATTCGACAAACAACAAACTAGAGAATATCCATTTTCCCTGGCATCGGGTCAGCAAAAACTTCATCTAATGATGTCGCAAAAAGGCGATTACAAATACTTAGAAAATCAGCAATTCCAAGCAGTTAGCCTACCTTACGGTAACGATGGCAGAATTAGTCTTTATGTGTTTCTGCCCAAAGCAAATTCCAACCTCAAAGCATTTTCTCACACACTCAATGCCGAAACTTGGGACAAATGGATGAGCCAATTTTCTAAGCGTGAAGGCTCTATACGCTTGCCGAAATTTAAAATAGATTACGACATAACCCTTAATAATACTTTAAAAGCCTTGGGAATGCCTGAAGCTTTTACTAGTAAAGCTAATTTCTCGAAAATGGGTAAAGGTCAAAATCTTGCCATTAGCGAGGTTAAACATAAAACTTTCGTGGAAGTCAATGAACAAGGGACGGAAGCAGCAGCAGCTACTTCCGTGGGAATTATGCCATTATCTGCCTCTGTCCCTGCATACGCACCATTCCAAATGGTTGTTGACCGTCCGTTCTTTTGTGCAATTCGTGACAATCAAACGGGTAGCATCGTCTTTATGGGTTCAATTGTGGAGCCACTTTCGTAGACGGATTGACTTCGCTTAAAGATGAATCGTATGTGTTTGATATTTTCGGTGCAACTACCTCCATTTGCGTATTCGTATGATCGGTTACTTCATTACTACGGGCGCGAAGTGCGCTTAATGCCGTCTTGATAACTACAGCAGTCGGTACTGCCAAAATTACCCCCAAAAGTCCGCCAATTCTGGCACCAGTCAAGACCGAAATTAATAACCAAACCGGGTTCAAACCTGTAAAACTGCCTAAAATCCGGGGTGCAATCAAGTTTTCGAGAATTTGCTGAACGATTACCGCTGCAATTAGAACCCTCCCTCCCATCGTAAAATCTTGCAGCGCAACCAATGATGTTGTCAGGGCAATCCCTACAGAGCCACCGTAAGGTATTAACGCCATAATTCCGATTGTTAAGCCAAATAATAGCCCGAAGGGCACTTTCAGCCACAAGAACGTGGGAATTAAGGCACAAGCCATGCAGGTGGATATAATTAGCTGGGTAATGAAAAAGTTTTGAAAGCTCAAGCGAACAGTTTGAGAAAATGGTTCGCGGAATCGAATCGGAAGCCAATCAACCAAACTTTGCCAAAGTTCGTCACCATGCTGCAATAGGTAAAAAGTCAATACCATTGTCAGGAGGAAATCGAGGAGGCTTGTTACAGTAATTACCGCCAAATTTAAAACTTGTCCGGCTATAGCCTGTAATTGCCCTTTAACTCGGTCGTTGATTTGTACAACCAAAGCATCTAGATTTAGCGGTAAGCCTACTAATTCAGCCTTTTCATTGAGCAACATCAATTGCGATCGCCCAGAATCGATTAATTCAGGAATCCGTGCTACTAACTGCTGTGCTTGAGTCAGTGCGAGGGGAAAAAGCGTAACACCTAGAGCCAATAAAACCGATAAAGCTAGTAAAAATACTAATATAGCTACAGGTTCGCGTTTAGCACCTTGGCGTTCCATCCAGCTCACAGGATAATTAAGCAGAAACGCGAGTACCGACGCTCCGACTAAAATGACAATCAGTGAGTGGAAGTATTCAAAAGTTGTGGAAATTGCCCAACCGTTGAGTACCAACAATGGAGCTAGGAGCGCTA
>JANNFJ010000786.1:0-2199 GCA_031379725.1 Calothrix sp. OTE_75_metabat_31 | reverse complement strand
ACCAAAATCTCTCCCAAACCCGCTATTTACTCCGTGCCCTCTGCGTCCTCTGTGGTTAGTCTTTTCTAACTCGTGGGTAAATCCTATTATAAAATTAACGCATTTATATTTGACTTGTTTCTCACAAATGCACAAAAGCCAAGATTGCTGATTTTATCTGAATTTTTGAATATTTTTTATTTTATAACCATTGACTTATAAGTAGTAGAGAAGTAAAACTTCTTCTATAAAAGGATTTAGCTGATTCAACTGATTTTCAGCACAATTATTATATACCAGAATACTTAAGTATCCGATGTTTATAAAGCAGTATATTTCGATATGGTTGCTAGTATACGGCAACCTTCATACAGTGTTGCACTCCAAACAAAGATAACATCTCACTGGTAAAAATCATGATTGACTTGTGCCTGACTCCAGAACAACAAAAGTTGCAACAACAAGCACGTGACTTTGCTATTAACGAGATTCAACCTGTTGTCAACATAATTGACGAGCATGAAAATACAGGTATTGCTCCTTGGGATATTTGTAAAGGGTTACTCCGTAAAGGAGCAAATTTAGGCTTCACTTCTTTGATGCTTCCCCAAGAATACGGGGGTATAGGTGGAAAATGTATAGATTTTGTATTGGTTCTCGAAGAACTCGGTGCAGTCGATGTTAGTATTGCCTCTAGTTACTTCAGTCTCACCCCTGCGATGTCGCTTCTGATTGCCAAAGCTGGAACTAGCGAACAAAAAAGGCAAATATTATCCGGAATAAGTAACAAAGAACCGATTTTATTTAGTGCTGCTGAAAGCGAACCGAATGTAGCCACCTCAGATTTATTCTGTCCAATACCCGACAGTAAAATTGGAATGCGGACTTTTGCCCATCGTGACGGCGATACATATATCCTCAACGGTGAGAAATCATCGTTAGTGACCAATGGCGGTATTGCCGATGCTTATTTTATCATGGCGCGTACATCTTTTGACAAGCCAATGCTCGAAAGTATGTCGATGTTTTACGTCACTGCCGATACCCCCGGTCTAAAATTTGGTAAAAGGACAGAAATGATTGGTTGGAAACCTTCGCACCATGCCGAAATTCACCTTGATAATGTGCGAGTGTCAAAAGAAAATTTGATTGGAGAGGAAGGAGGAGCGGGGAAACTGTTAATGTTAGTCCCCGAAGTAGCGATTGGACTCTCAGCTTGTTATGTAGGGTTAGCTCGTGCAGCTTACGAATACGCTCTCGATTATGCCAAAAAACGGGTAAGTTGGGGTCGTCCAATTATTGAGCATCAAGCTGTTGCCCTGAAGTTAGCCGATATGATGGTGAATACTCAAGCTGCAAGGTTGATGGTATGGGATGCAGCGGTAACAGCCGATACTAATCCTTTTCTAGCGGCAACGGTGAAAGCACCAGCAGCAAAGACTTTTGCTGTGGATGTAGCAATAAAAAATGCTCAAACGGCAGTGGAAATTCTCGGTGGATACGGAGTTTTAAAAGATTCTGTGCCTGGTAAGTACCTTGCCGATGCTTGGATTGGTTACTCGTGCGACTTTACAAAAGATATATTACGGCTTGGGCTTGTTAATTTTATGTAGCAATTATCCAAGAGGGGAAAGGGTAAAGCGTAAAGCGTAAAGGTAAATAAGAATGTAGAGACGCGATATATCGCGTCTATTCCAAGGTTTTGGTTCCCCAACTAACCTATGACCATTAATGACACGCATCATTATATAAATTTTCAGAAATTAATTTGTGCAACTGCCACAAGGATGATTTAACAGAAATTATAGAAAAATTATGATGGTAATGTACCCCAGATAGTTACTTGCTGCTATGAAGCTCAAAAAACAACTTCAGTTAGCGTTTTTGATTCCCTCATATTGCGTCATACTTGGCATCCCTACTGCAATATTCTCCATAAGTTCTCAGGTAGACGCATCTCCAGTAAAGCTTGCAAGGTTGTCGGATAGTGAAAAAGCCCAAAGGGCAGAACTTATCCAAAAAGCAAATTCCCTGGTGAATGACCGAAATTTAACGGGTGCTGAACAAACGTTACGCGATTTGGTTAAGAAGTTTCCCAAGGATGCTTTTGCACATTACCAACTTGGATATGTCTTATATCAACAAGAAAAAACCGAAGATGCTGCAACATCGCTTTCTGAGGCAATTCGCCTCAATCCGCGTTATGCCATCGCCTATAAT
>JANNFJ010000777.1:0-3056 GCA_031379725.1 Calothrix sp. OTE_75_metabat_31 | reverse complement strand
CTTACCTTCTCCCGATAATGCACCTGCGATTTGCTGCCAATATAATGCCAGGTTGCTACTGCCCAAACTGCTTAAGTCTTTGCCCGAAACTGCGATCGCACTCGAACCGGGAATATATTGTAGTGCGCCCACTGGTTTTGATAATTGGGGCAATGACGGTGCAATTTCCTCTTTTTTCTCTTTTGTTAGCGCTACAGTTTCCGCAAACAAACCTTTTTGATTCAATGCCAAAGAAATTAGTTGAGTGTCGTAGGTTTGAACGGGTAGCTTTAAGCCCTGCCATTGGGCAACAATTGGAAGATTAAGGAATACTGTACCCAATGAACCGATTGATAGCTGTTTCGTAGCTTCTTGATAAACGCTTGAAGTTGTTAAATTCAAATCGGGTGCTTGAACGTTATTTATCGCTTCACGCAACACTTTCGGGTCATTAGCAAACAACACATATTGATTGCCAACAACTGCACCACAGAGCATTCCTTTTTCGGGTTGTGAGTTATCATAAATAATTTTGATACCCGCATATTCTTCCACATTTAAATCCGCACCCGCGAATACTCGCTTAGAAAATAGCAACTGCACGAACTCGCGGCTTTTTTCGGGTGCTTTAGTCGCTAGTGCCATTAGATACCCAGGCTGCTGGCCGTTATCAGCATCGCGGTCGAAATCCAAACTCGTAACGGCAAGTGTAATCTCGTTTCCTAACCAGGGCTGAACGTCTTTGCGATAATCTATACCGGAATTTGCCAATAAATTTGTTTTAAGTTTAGATAATTCGCCTTTTTCTTGAGATTGTAACTGGTTCAGATTGAATATTGATACCATTACAGGAGCTTGTTTTGACACAAATATAGTCGCCCCTGGCTGCGTAGCACCAGACCCTGCGGCAAATGCTGAAGCATTGCCAATAATACTAATTAGCAACAAAATCAAGCTTGCTGCTAGGAAACGGAAGAAAACGCTTCTTCTCATAATTTTTTAACGCTTACTGCCCAACAACTTTAAGGGTAGAGGGAAACGGGGAAATTGGGGAGTAGGGAGTAGGGAGTCCCCAAATTTGTAGATTTTTTGCCAAGATGGAAAGATATAAGATTGTTTACAGAAACTTCTTCAATGACAAGTAATTATTCAAGCCCGGACTTTGCACAAATATCTGTTCAAGAATTGGCAAAATATTTATCTACTAGTGACAATAAACTTCAACTCGTTGATGTCCGTGAACCCCAAGAAGTGGACATTGCTAGCATCGATGGTTTTGTCAACCTACCTTTGAGCGAATTTGCAAACTGGGCCGAACAAATTCATTCCCGCTTTGAGCATGATAGTGAAACCCTGGTTTTGTGCCATCATGGTGTACGCTCGGCGCAAATGTGTCAATGGTTAACTGCTCAAGGTTTTACCAATGTCAAAAATATATCAGGTGGTATCGATGCTTACTCGCGGATGGTAGACCATTCCATTCCCCAGTATTAATTAGAGGAGTAGGGGAGATAGGGAGGTGGGGGAGAAATATTCCCAGTTTTGTCTCTTTCCCCCTACCTCCCTGCCTCCTCACATCCCTACTCAGCACTATTACCGAGGCAGTATTATTCATTGATGGATATTTTAGTAATTAAAAATACAACCTTTTAGGGTTGCTTGTGAAAACATAGTTATATACAGATTGATGTTCTAGTTTACACTGATACAAAATTCCGTACACTATTCAAATTGAATTAAATACTTATTACCCTTAACCCTTTTCCTCTCTAGCGCATTAAAAGCGGATAATTTGTTAACTTTTGTAACAATTATTAATGGTTTTGTCTTTTTTAAAATCCAACTTTTTATTAACAATTGCCTTCAGTAGTTAAAAATTATGCAATTTAAGTTAACCGATCGACAACAGCATATACTTTGGGCAACAGTACGACATTATATTGCGACAGCTGAACCTGTAGGTTCCAAAGCTTTAATGGATGAATATAATTTGGGTGTTAGTTCTGCCACAATTCGCAATGCGATGGGTGTGCTAGAAAAAGGTGGTTTGCTGTACCAACCGCATACCTCTGCTGGTCGAGTGCCTTCAGATTCAGGCTATCGTATTTATGTAAATAATTTGGTTGCACCGAGTGAAACGCTGACATTGCAGGTCGAACAAGCACTTTCTAAGCATTTAAAGTGGGAAGATTGGAGTTTAGAAGCGTTATTGCATGGTGCCGCGCAAATTTTGGCAACGTTAAGCGGTTGCATCACTTTAATTACGATGCCACAGAATAGTAGTGCTGTTTTACGTCATTTGCAATTGGTGCAGGTGGAAAGCAAAAAAGTTATGTTGATTGTGGTCACGGATAACTACGAGACACATTCGACTTTACTTGATGTTTCAAATCGGTCGGAGGGAACCGAAGTTGATGGAGAAGTTATTGACCATGAGTTACAGATTGTCTCGAATTTTTTGAATAGTCATTTGCGTGGTAAGAGTTTGGTAGAGTTAGCAAATCTGGATTGGACGCAACTCGATCGTGAATTTCAACATTACGGAGATTTTTTGAAGACTTCGCTTTTAGAATTAAGTCGTCGCACTTTGACCCCAGCAAACACGCAAATCATGGTGCGTGGTGTTTCTGAGGTGTTGAGACAACCGGAGTTTTCGCAATTGCAGCAAGTGCAAACAATTATCCAGCTATTGGAAGAAGAACAAGAACAATTATGGCGGTTAATTTGCGATGAATCCGAAACTGAAGATACTGGTAAATCGAAAGTTACAATTCGGATTGGTGCCGAAAACCCATTAGAACCGATACGTACTTGTACCTTGATATCTTCTAGCTATCGACGGGGTTCCATACCTGTGGGGAGTGTGGGAGTTTTGGGGCCCACTCGACTCGATTACGAGAATGCGATCGCAGTTGTGGCTGCTGCATCCGAATACCTCTCTGAAGCTTTTAGTTGATGGCGATAAGTATCCCTAAATTAGCGCTTCTGCATCTTTCAAAAATATGACTTAAGGTAGATAATTTGTATCTACCCAAAAGTCATATTTGTCATTATGCTTAGAAAAATCGCATTTTGGT
>JANNFJ010000738.1:0-6708 GCA_031379725.1 Calothrix sp. OTE_75_metabat_31 | reverse complement strand
ATTCCATTCCTCAATCAAACCCGGTAATACCTCTCTAAGCTTAAGCTGCCAATCAGGAATGTCTTTAAGCCGCCTTTTTAGCTCGGTATCTAGCTTAAAACAAATAGGCTTTGGGTCTAGCGCTTTTTCTCCAATTGGCTGCGAACAATATTTATTATTTTTTCCGAAAGGCATGGTATTTCCTCGTGCATGATGGTATACTTCCATTGAAGCACAAAGCAAAGGAGGTGATGTTGATGCACAAAAAAGACCCGCAGATTCTAACGGTTGCATGTAAGTTGGAGACGACTTTGCAACAGGCGCAAGATTTAAATAATCTGTCGTTAATGTTTGCGGCGACTTGTAATTACATCAACGCGACTGTAGATCCCAAGCATAAAAGCGCCGTTAAAATCCAAAAGCTAATTTATGCGGATGCCAAGATTAAATCGGGTATGCAAGCGAACCACGTCATCCAAGCGTGTATCCGTGTTGCGGGAAATCGTAAAGTTGCAGAAGTTTTAGAGTTTAAACCTGGTTCTGTGCTGTACGATGCTCGAACATTCTCGCTTGCTCGTGATTTAAAAACTGTCAGTCTGTCGGTGTTGAACAAACGCATTAAAGTTCCCATCGTGCTTGGCGATTACCAACGAGAAATGTTGGATTTGAGTCGTTCGGAACCTTCCAGTGCGACACTTGTTAACAAAAACAACGAATGGTATTTACATGTTCAGGTAAAAATAAATGCAAAAATTGACAATCCTCGAATAGTAGGAGCCACCAATTATTTAGGTGTTGATTTAGGTAGAAAAGACATTGCCAGTCTCAGTGATGGCACTTCTTTTTCGGGCGAAGACATTGAAAAAGTGCGAACCAAATATTCCAGGATTCGCGCTAGGTTGCAACACAGGGCTAGTAAAGGCACTCGTAGTAGTCGCAGGCGTACTCGACAACTTCAGAAACGGTTAGCTGGCAAAGACCGCAGATACCAAGCTTGGTTAAACCATAATATTTCCTTACAAATTGTTTTAAAATCGTGGCTTTGCTATTCGCACATTGTTTTAGAAGATTTGACAGGAATCAGAGAACGTACCAACCAACAGCCCAGAAGTCGTGAACAACGCTTTCTATCTAATTCTTGGTCGTTCTACCAGCTAAAACTGTTTATTCAGTATAAAGCAAATATTTATGGCATTCCTGTAATCTTGGTTAATCCGCGCTACACCTCGCAAACTTGTCACAATTGCTTGCATATCCACCCTATACAAGGCAAGTCCTACCGCAACGGGAAAGACTATCACTGCCGTAATTGTGGCTACAAAGGCGATTCTGATTACAACGCGGCAAACGTTATTAAACAATTAGGGGCGACTGTAAACCGTCCCTGCGGTTCGGAGTTTCTTAGCTGCAATTTATCGGCGCTATTAGACTCCAGGGCTACTGAAAGCCCACACTGTAACGCTACTCCGTTCAGTGCTGGGTAGTTTACTTAGGGGGATTCTAGGATGGGATAAAAGCAATCAGAAAGCGATTACGCCTTTGGTGTATCGCAGGGTCGCGTAATAGTTTACAGTTAAAGATGCATTTAATATCTTATTGACATTGATAAAAGCGCCTGTGCGAAAAATAGTTATTGCCGGTAACTGGAAAATGTTTAAAACTCAGGCGGAATCCCAAGATTTTTTAAAAGGATTTCTGCCTGCACTAGAAGAAACTCCCGACGGACGTGAAGTAATTTTGTGCGTCCCTTTCACCGATTTAAACGTATTATCGAGGAATCTACACGGGAGTCGCGTTCAACTGGGAGCGCAGAACGTCCACTGGGAAGACAGTGGAGCTTATACTGGTGAAATCTCAGCATCAATGTTGACCGAAGTCGGAGTACGTTTTGTTGTAGTCGGACATAGCGAACGACGGCAATATTTTGGGGAAACCGATGAAACTGTGAATTTACGCCTTAAAACGGCTCAAAAACACGGTTTAACTCCAATTTTATGCGTCGGTGAAACTAAGCAACAACGCGATGTCGGGGAAGCGGAGAAACTAATTTCGATGCAGTTGCATAAGGGTTTGGTCGATGTTGACCAAAGTAATTTAATCATTGCTTACGAACCAATTTGGGCAATTGGTACTGGTGACACCTGCGAAGCTAAAGAAGCAAATCGCGTCATCGGGTTAATTCGTTCGCAATTACATAATCCCAATGTACCTATTCAATACGGTGGTTCGGTAAAACCAAATAATATCGACGAAATCATGGCACAACCCGAAATCGATGGTGCTTTGGTAGGAGGGGCCAGTCTCGAACCTGATAGTTTTGCTCGAATTATCAATTTTCAGTGAGAGCAGGAAGTAGGGAGTAGGGAGTCTCTCGTTCCCACGCTCTGCGTGGGAATGCCGAGCGTGAGGCTCTGCCTCATCTAAGTTTTAGGACTACGAGGGACGTGACAAGTTGAAGATAATCAATGCTCAAAACCCAACTATAAGCAAACGTCCTTTCTCCTGGGGCAACCGTACTTATATCATGGGCGTGTTAAATGTAACGCCAGATAGCTTTAGCGATGGCGGTGATTTTAATAATGTTGCTGATGCACAAGCACAAGCTCAAGCAATGATTGCCGCTGGTGTTGATATTATCGATATTGGCGGACAATCAACCCGACCCGGTGCAGAACAAATTACTATTGCCCAAGAATGCGATCGCGTTTTGCCTGTTTTGTCAGCTATTCGTCGCATCACAAATGTAGCTATATCTGTGGATACAACTTGGTCGGAAGTAGCTACAGCTTCGATTTGTGCGGGTGCGGATATGATTAATGATATTTCTGGGGGGACTTATGACCCCAAAATGTTAAAAGTTGTTGCTGAATCTGGCGTACCCATAGTTCTTATGCATATACGCGGGACTCCGCAGACGATGCAACAATTAACTGATTATAATGATGTCATCGCTGAAATTATGAGTTTTCTAGCAGCGCAAATCGATAAAGCAATCAGTGCGGGTGTTAGTACCCAGAATATTATTATTGACCCAGGTATCGGATTTGCCAAGAATTACGAGCAGAATCTCGAAATATTGCGTCGCTTGAGCGAATTACGACAACTCGATTGTCCCATTTTAGTCGGAGCGTCGCGCAAAAGTTTTATTGGTCGCATTTTAAACCAACCCGACCCCAAAGAAAGAATTTGGGGAACAGCAGCAGCTTGCTGTGCAGCTATATTTAACGGTGCTGACATTATCCGAGTTCACGATGTTAAGGAAATGCGTGAAGTTAGCTTGGTCGCAGATGCGATAGTTCGAGGAAGTAGGAAGTAGACATCTCCGAAAAAGATGTGTAGTGCGAGCATCTTGCTCGCTTCATATAACAAGCTCTGAAAAAGATGTGTAGCATCTTGCTCGCTTTATAGAATAATCAATTTATATAGTAATCAATTCATATAGTAATCATTCTTTAGAATACGCGAGCAAGATGCTCGCATTACCTCTTATATTGAATGTGGTGGGGCAACTACTAATCTGCAATGCATGATGGTAACATTAATCACCACGAAGGCACAGAGTACACAGAGTAAGAGTTGGGAATGAGCGTAACTTACTAACCCATCATCTGCAAGCCATTTACTAAGCGTTCAATTCCAGTTTTCGCTGTTTGCTGTTGCAATGCACCGTAAGCAACCCGCAAATAACACCCTTTATCCATCCCAAAAGTTGTACCGGGAAGACAGGCAATTTGATATTCACGAATTAATCTTTCAACTAACGTAAATGTATCTATATCACTATGGACTTTTAAGAAAAAGTAAAATGCACCCTCAGCAGGAGCTATCGTACACAATCCCCCAAGCTTGTTAAGCGAGTCGATAACATCCATTCTCACCTGCGCGATCGCACCCACTTTTTCGCTGATATAGTCCGGTTTAGCTTGTAATGCTCCCAATGCTGCATACTGCGAAACCACTGGAGGGCAAATCAAAATCGTATCTTGGATTTTTTTTATTGATACTAACAAGTGTTCGGGAATTACCATGTACCCAATTCGCCAACTAGCAAAACCATAAGCTTTCGATAAACTAAATAGCGAAATAGTGTGTTTGCTGCTACCTGAAAATGAACCTGGCGAAACATGCTTGGCACCGTTGTAGGTAAAGTAATCATACGCTTCATCGCTAATATGATAAATTCCCCGGTCGCGGCAAATTTGATTAACTTCGCGTAATGCAGCTTCGGGATATACTACACCTGTGGGATTGTTGGGTGAGATGGTGACAACAGCACGAGTTTTGGGAGTGATGGCTTGTGCTAGAGCATCCGGACGCAGTTGATAATTTTCGTCGGTTTCGACAAACACAGGATGACAACCTGCCATTGTTGTCGCCATTTCATGATTAAAATAGTAGGGTTTATTTAAAATAATTTCGTCACCAGGGGATGTAATTGCGAGTACAGCATTGACAAATCCCATATTGCTACCTGCGGTAACGACAACACAGCTATTTGCATCTACTTCAATGTTGTTAAAGCTATGTAATTTTGCCTTGATTGCAGTTACTAAGGGGGGTATTCCTTCTACCGCTTTGTATAAATTATTCGATTCTTCGGCAAGGAACTTAGATAAAAATTCGGTCGCTTCGGCTGGTGGAGAGTAAGAAACTACACCTTGCCCTAAAGAAATTGTACCGGGTGTATTACGAATTAATTCCCCAACTATCGGGATAATAGGAGACTGTACAGCCTCCATACGTGATGTTATATTTATCATTTATTTATAGTGTTTCTCAATTCTTGTGAGATATAGTCATTTTACACTCTTGTAGGGGCGCAAGGCATTGCGCCCTAGATACCTTGTGCCCCTCCTACATACCTTGCTATATTCTTTTTCATTAGTTTCCCTGCATTGCCATTTTGCGACCAAAAGACTTGAGAATTTGCAAAACACTATATAACTCTCGTGCCGATGTAAATGGGGCAAAAACCCTAGACAAATCGTACTGTGGTGGATTGCGATGTGTCACTTTAATAAATAAAATATCATCCCCATTTGTAACCATACCAAAGACAGATTTATCGGGATTGGGATTAGCCATTAGATAAGCTAAAGCTTGGGGTACGGCAGACCAAACCGAAAGAGTGGTTTTTTTTGACTCTAATACCATTACCCAAAGCTGATTTTGGAGAACCAATACATCAATCCTGCCACGCAGTATTTCCTCTCCATCATCAAGCACCAATTCGACGGATGATTCAGCCTTAATCCGAAAAGGAGGGTCATAAAATCCTGCAAGTGCGAGTACTGGTGATACTAACAACAGCATGACTGTTCCCTCTAGCAAATCACCTCCAGCACGGTGGTAAAGGTATCTACGACGCACAACATCCAAAGACGCTTTCTCTACTTCCGTAATTTCTGGTAATTCTTCGCACCATTCGGAAAAAAATTGTTCATTTTCAACACGAACAAAACCAAATAGGTTTTCTGCATCCGTCAAGTTAGTTATTGCTTCTGTAATGGCTGTTGTTTGCGTCATATTTTCTACTCTAGAGTAAGGTGCGTAGAAACTAAGTTACAGCCTACTATCTATTATCTTATAAAATAAAATCGACGTTAAATTATTGATAAAGGAAAATGGTGCGTTACACTTCGTTAACGCACCCTACAATTAGCCTTTAACACAAAGCTGCTAATTCTGATTCTTGACGCACTCGCTTTCCTGTTACCATCATCTTAACTCCCTTAGCAGGAGCTAAAGTTACACCGCGACGACGGGGTATTTCGGGTTGCGAATCCACTAGCTGTAATTGATATTTCGACAAAATTGTTGCTAAAACTAACTTCATCTCAAATATTGCTAAAGCTTCACCTAAGCAGCGACGTACACCCCCACCAAATGGCATAAATTCATAGGGAGAAAACTGACGTTCGATAAAACGTTCGGGTCGGAATTGCTTGGGTTGCGGATATAAATCTTCACGTTGATGCAGCAGATGTATACAGCCGACTACAATTGTGCCTGACTCGATTCGATGTCCTAAAATTTCCGTTTCTTCCTGCGCTACACGGGGAAATGTGAGCATTGCTACCGGGTAAATTCGCAAAGTTTCGTTGCAAAATGCTGTTAAATATGGCAACCGGAATACATTCATCGGGTCGGGGGCATCTCCCAAAGTATCGATTTCCTTAAGTACCTGTTCGCGGATATTAGGTGTATGATGTGCCCAGTACAATCCCCATGACATTGCGGTTGCAGTGGTTTCATGTCCTGCAAATAGTAATGCCATCAACTCGTCACGCAATTCTTTATCGCTCAAACCTTGCCCATCTTCGTCTTTAACTGACATTAATAGTTCAAGAATGTCAATTCGGTCGGGGTTAGGATTAACTCGACGTTCGGCGATTTCTGCGTAAAGTAGCTCATCGAGTTGAGTGCGATCGCGTAAAAAATTCCCCCAAGGACTCCAACTACCCAAATCCTTTTGCAGGAAAGGAAAAAATAGAAAACTCGAAGAAAATGGCGATCGAAAAAGTCTTGACATTCGCTCCATTAAATAGTTCATTTTTTGGCAGCGCTCCCCTTCGTGAAATCCAAAAACCGACTCTAGAATGACTTGCATCGAGATTTGCTGCATTGCCTCCCGTGCTAAGAAGGGTTGGTTAACCGGCAACTGATTCATTACTTTTTCGGCAAGCTTGACAATTAACTCACCATATGATTTCATTCTGTCACCGTGAA
>JANNFJ010000723.1:0-4648 GCA_031379725.1 Calothrix sp. OTE_75_metabat_31 | reverse complement strand
TCCGAGGCTAAGTATCTTTAAGCGCAAAGCGCAGGCTACGCCAACAAAAATCTTTGGGGTAGCCCTATATGAGTTATGAACTAAAAATCGTTATTTAGGAATTATTTTCTGCCTCCATTCCCCCACCCCTTTCACTCCCCTTACTCACATCTATGCAAAATCAGGAATTTAACCAAGTCCCCGTCGTGCGTCCGATGGACGAGTACAATCAAAAGCTCGTATCCTACGTACATCCATCCAATTGGCTCAATCCTCAACCTGCGGATGCTTATGATTTAGTTGTAATTGGTGCTGGTACTGCCGGATTGGTGGTGGCTGCGGGTGCTGTGGGCTTGGATGTGGGGTTGAGGGTGGCTTTGGTCGAAAAGCATCTCATGGGTGGAGATTGCTTAAACTATGGCTGCGTACCTTCTAAATGCATTATTCGTTCGTCACGGGTGGTGGGGGAAATTTTTCAGGCCCGGGAATTGGGAGTTGTAGTACCGCAATATATCGAAGTCGATTTTCCCGCAGTGATGGAACGAATGCGACGGTTGCGGGCTGACATTAGTCATAATGATTCAGCGGAAAGGTTTGGGAAGTTGGGTGTGGATGTTTTTTTTGGGACTGCGCGATTTAAGAGCGAAAACACTGTCGAGGTTGGTGAGAAAATACTCAAATTTAAAAAAGCTGTCATTGCCACGGGTGCTAGAGCCGCAGCGTTGACAATTCCCGGAATTGAAGAAGCTGGTTATTTGACAAATGAAACAGTGTTTTCCTTGACTCAGCAACCGCGACGCATGGCAGTAATTGGGGGTGGAGCGATTGGATGCGAGATGGCGCAAGCATTTCGGCGATTGGGTAGCGAAGTGACTTTATTTCATAATGGTTCGCAAATCCTCCATAAGGAGGATGCCGAAGCTGCATCTATTCTCGAAAAAGTTTTTGCAAAAGAAGGGATTCGCTTGGTACTCAATTGTCAAGTTGAGCAGGTCGAAACTGTTACTGATGGAAAGCAGGTATATTTTAGTTGTAACGGTCAGCGCGATTCGATAACGGTTGATGAAATTTTAGCAGGTGTGGGGCGGGTACCAAATTTAGAAGGATTGAATTTAGAAGCAGTTGGTGTTGGATATGACCCAAGTCGGGGTGTTATAGTTAATGATTTTCTGCAAACGAACAACCCGAAAATTTTTGCTGCGGGTGATATTTGTATGGATTGGAAATTCACCCATGCGGCAGATGCGGCAGCGCGAATTGTCATTAAAAATGCTTTATTCTCTCCTTTTGGATTCGGAAAGCAAAAATTGAGTAGTTTAGTAATGCCTTGGGTCACTTATACCGACCCAGAAATTGCCCATGTGGGAATGTTTGAAAACGAAGCACAATCAAAGGGAATTGAGACGAATACCATCAAGATTCCATTTAGTAGCGTAGACCGTGCGATCGCTGACAATGAAGATGGGTTTGTAAAGATTATTCACCGTAAAGGTTCGGATGAAATCCTTGGTGCTACAATAGTTGCCCGTCATGCAGGCGAGATGATTTCGGAAGTAACAACGGCAATTGTCAATAAATTGGGTCTAAGCAAACTTAGCAGCGTCATTCACCCCTATCCGACTCAAGCCGAAGCAATCAAAAAAGCAGCCGATGCTTACCGTCGCACTTTACTTACAGCTAGGGCAAAACGATTGTTAGGGTTGTTGACGAAAATATCTTGAACACCCCACACCGCTACACCCCAACCCCCCACAAACTGTCAATTGTGACGAAATTATAACCTTGCTGTAACAGCTTTGGTATTAATAAATCAACCGTCGCAGCAACATCTTTTCCCCCATAATATCCGTCGTGTAAGACGATATTGGAACCATTTTCGACTTGCTGCATAACTCGATTTACAACCGTATCAACACCGGGATGTACCCAATCTTCGGGGACAACACTCCACATGACAGGTCGGTAATTCCACTGCCTAAGCAACTTCAAAGTTTTTGGTGTAAACACCCCATTGGGGGGTCGAACATCACGGACATTCTCGGGGGGAATACCACAAGCATTATAAATTGCAGCTTGAGTTTTTTCGAGACTATCCCTTAACTCCCTCGCAGAAAGCATCGGAAAATTGTGATGTTCGTACCCATGCAAACCAATCCAGTGATGGTGTTCGGATACCATTTTGGCAATATCTGGGTCACGATTAACACATAGACCCAACCAAAAAAAACTTGCCTTAATTTGATAGCGGTCTAAAACCCGCAATAACTGCGGAGTATACAAAGGATGGGGCCCATCATCGAATGCGATCGCAATATTTTTCTGTTTCGAGCTTCCACACCAAAGACAATCGGGGAAGCTTGGTTTGAGAACTCGATAAATTAACGGATATAAAGGAGCAAACTGCATATTACATCAATAATAGAATTAAAAACTAGCCAAAAACCTTCACTTCCCTCTAATGTGTTCTCTGTGTCTTTGTAGTCAGTTACAGCATTATAAGAAATTAAGAGGGCGCAAGCATGAGCGCCCCTACAGTATGGTTTGATTACCAGCAAAACTGCTGTAAGTAAAAATCTCAACTCATATAAAAACTATAGCAATTCCAATAAGCTTTGTGAAAACGAAAAAATCCAGAAACCCGGTATATCAAAGATTCCGGTTTTTTTTGTATATCTAAACAGCTTTTGACTTTTTACAATAGAGTGCTTGCTTGATTACTTAATTTTTGAGAATAGTTTTCTACAATTCCAGAAATCATCTTAGAATTGGGAATTTTTCGTATAGACTCTGATTTTACTATATAAATACTTGTACTCCTCAAACCAATTTCAATAACCTTTACTTGGTCTTCCATACCATCAATTTTCAGTAAATCTTCTGGTTGATAAAGCTTGTCTGCGTAAATAATAACGGTACAGAATGTATCATAAATAATATCTTTTAGCAATAAACCAATAGCAACACCTGCCCCACCTAAAAGACCTACAAGCGCTCCTGCTGATGTACCTAGAAATACTTCATTTCCCTTAATCACAACAAGCAAAATAGCAGCTATACGAAAAATTCTCGGAATATAGGGAGAAAGTAAATTATCGAGTTCATTGTCAGTCTGTACAGTTAAATTTCGGAGAACTTGTCCTAATAAAGGTGCAGCATTATAAACAACATATGCACCAACAATAACTACAGCGAATTCAAAGAAGCTATCAATAATGTGTAGATATTCTGAAGATAAATTATCGGCAATTACTAACTTGACTAACCATAGTCCAGCAAGTAATATCGACCATCTCAATGGTTGTCGAAGTAAAGCAATTAACTTATCATCCATCTGCGTACTTGTTTGACGTGTTAAGTATGCAATTCTCCGCAAAATAATGAAGATAAATAAGCCAGTTAAAAGCTGAGTCAGAACAAGAATAATAGAAACTATAATGATATCAGTTAAGGGAATGCCAGCGATGATTACATCTGTATCGAATAAGTATTTTTCTAGCGTTTGCACAAGATGCTTTAGAGCCACTAAATTACTTTCCATATCAGTCTAGTTTCTCCAGATAAAGTATAAATATTTTCATCAAATAGTGAATAATGCTCAAATTTACAAAAGTCTAAATAATTAGAAGTTCGTAGTTTTTAATGAGCTATTTATATCTGAATAAAACCTTTAAATAATCGGAAAAACAAGTCATCAGTGTTACAAACATCGCAACAGACTGTAATCTAAAAATTTTACCCTCAAATTTAAAGTCCAACCAAAGACTTCAAACTTATCCCATACTGCTCAGTTATGGATAATTTTAGCTCGTAGAGACTTTACATGTAACGTCTCTACAAAGGTTTAGGAGTTTGCGATTCCGAGTAGTATTGAGTACTTAGGAATATAATTATTACTTATCAAAAAACTAATAATATTTTTGACATGAAAGAGCAGAAAGGTTGTAACTAGAGTCATTAGTAATAACCTTTCTGCGTACTTATGTAAGTAAATAAACCCATGAGATTCGTTCATTATGGCATTTAGTAACAATTAATTTCACCGTTGGCTTGCAATTAAAGAATCAAAATTATGCAATAATTGCAATATGCCCCAGATATTATTTATGGTTTGATAATTATTTTAGATTTTTTTAATGATTAAGTAAGGCAAAGTGTGATTTATGATTGAGCTATTATGCAAGAGAACATCGAACTTAATTAAAGTTCGCTCTTAGTTCGACAAAGCCTGATAATTAAGTTTTGGGCTTACGCAACAGCCATAGTAAAGATTGACCACGGAGGCACAGAGAACACATTTAGAGGTTGGGGAGAGTTTTCGCGTATCTCCTAAAGTTAAATCCTCATGTTCAACCTTAGTCAGCTTGCAAATTTTGGGCAGTGCTGGTAAAAAAATTATTTACCCCCCGTTTCCCTATCCTTATGAATATCTCGACAGATACCCGCGTTCCCTTCCCACGACAAGTTGTATATACTACTTATCGAGATAAACTAACTGAATTAGTTCGCTACATACCCGATATCCGCTACATCAAAGTTAAGGCTCGTCGTGAAGATAATGGATTAATTCATACAGTTAACGAATGGTATGGAGGAGGTGAAATTCCCCTAGCAGCAAGGGCGATACTCAGCGAAGATATGCTTTCTTGGGTCGAGTACAATACCTGGAATG
>JANNFJ010000207.1:0-5455 GCA_031379725.1 Calothrix sp. OTE_75_metabat_31 | reverse complement strand
AGGCAAAGCCAGCCCTAGCCCTTTCAGGGCGGCTACGCCAACGGGCTTACATCTTGCTCGCGTACCATATGACACGCGAGCAAGATGTAAGCCCTGCGGGCACGCTGCGCGAACGCACTACGGGCTGGTTTTACATAATCCCTCATTCAGTGTTTCCACAGTCTTAAATCACAACAAACTAAATAGCTGACAAAAACTGTCAGTGATTACACCGTATCCATTCAGACTTGACAATGCCAAAATCTAGATTTGATGGTTTGGCTGAGGAATATTCTTATCTAGCCCGGTTTTGAGTTATGACAGAGTGGCAATTTACAGCTGCGATCGCTTCTTCAAATCATCGTTCTTTACAACGTTTGATTCGTGCGATCGCACTTTCTAAAGGACAATTTGCACTGATTTTAGTCCGGTGTAACTATGGGCAATTACGCAAACAGGTTATAGAAAACCTTCGCACCCTGACTAAAAATATTTACTTACGTGAGATTGAACTTTCTCCTTTAACAACCGCAAATCTACATAACACTATTGTTTCAGAGTTATATTTAGATGTTCCTGCCGTCGCTACCGATACATTACCATCGGCAGTCATGGTGTTTGGTCTAGAGTCGGTTACAAATATCGAAGATTTATTAACCGGACTCAACCAAGCACGGGATATCTATACTGATACATTGCCGTTACCGTTAGTGCTGTGGTTAAAGGATGATGTAGCGACTTTGCTATCACGTCTTGCACCCGATTTCAAAAGTTGGGCAGCAACAACAATTAAATTTGAAATGGCAAAGGACGATTTAATCGCATTAATTCGTCGTGAAACCGAATCGTTGTTTGCTAAAGTTATCGAAGCGGGAGTTGATATATATGGTTCTACCCCGACAATAGATTTAGATTGCAGTTATTTACGCGATGAAATTGAATCAGCCCGTGAAGATTTGGTGCGGCTGTATAATGTTCAACTCGATTCGGAACTCGAAGCGAGTCTTGAGTTTGTGTTGGGACGCGATCGCTATCTCAATGACCAAGTTGAAGAAGCTTTAACTCACTACCAACGCAGTCTTGCACTATCGAGGGAATTTGAGATTGAAAATACAGGCGGCATAACTCGTCTGGATAACCGTGAGGTCGAATCTGAAAGTATTAACGTACAAAAAAAGCAGTATGACGGACGCATAAGCCATTTATTACCGAATGCCAGGGGTGTTCCTCTACTGGCAAGAGCTGTAGTTTTGTTTCATCTTGGACTATGCTATCGTCGCATGGCAGATTTGCGTCCTTCGTTGAATCGTAGCTATTGGCAAGAAGCGCTGTTTTGGTTTAAGCAATCTTTAGAGTTGTTGGAATCGGCGCAATATTACGATTTGATCGCCAAATTTATTTTGCCAGCCTGTGAAATGCTGCAACGCATGGAAGCATGGTCAGAGTTGCAAACTTTAGCACAGAAGTCGCTTTCTTTACACGAAGCCTACGGTACTAAGGCCCAAACCGCTCAAGATTATGGCTTTTTGGCAACAGTAGCAGCTTCCCAGTCTAATTGGCTAAAAGCATATGAATTGGCAACTACAGCCCGTTCTATCGCCGAGGTAGCCCCCGATGTATCGCGGCAACAAGAGAGTTGGTATCTTCTGTTGCAGGGTCGTTCGCAGCGACATTTGGGTGAGTGGGAAGAAGCAATAAATAATTTGGAATGGGCAAAGGTCGTTTGCGAACTTCAGTATGAACCGTCGTTATATTTAGAGATAGTCGAGGAATTGCGATCGCTTTACTTTTTTGAGCGTCATGATTATAGCGAAGCATTCAACCTCAAGCAAGAAAAGATTCAAATTGAACACCAATACGGATTTAGAGCGTTTATTGGTGCAAGTCAACTTCAACCGCAACGCTATAAAATCAATCCTGGACGATCGCAACATACGGGCAATTCACAACAATTTCCTTATATTCCCGAATCAGCCGCACAGGAAATTGCTGCATCCGGACGAGAAAAAGATATCAATAATTTAATCGACCGGATTTCCCGTGCTGATTGTAAGTTAACTATTGTTCACGGGCCTTCGGGAGTCGGGAAAAGTTCGATTCTAAAAGCTGGATTAGTGCCGGCACTGCATGAAAAAGTGATTGGTTCGCGCATTGCTATCCCAATTGTCTTGTCGGTATATAGCGATTGGATAACGGTGTTCGGTCGCAGCTTTAACCAAGTTTTGGCGCAGGCTGATTTATCGATATCGGTTAAATTTACAACGGCGATTTTGCTGCAAAAACTGCGCGAATTAACCGAGCAAAATCATGCAGCCGTTTTAATTTTTGACCAACTAGAAGAGTTTTTCTTTGTAGTCAAAGAACAGTCACAAAGGATTCAATTTTACAAATTTATTAGCGAATGCTTGAATATCCCCTATGTAAAAGTTATTTTTTCATTGCGGGAAGATTATTTACATTATTTGTTGGAATTTGAGCGGCTTTGTCATGAAAGCAATCGCAATAATTATGATTTGGGAATTATTAATAAAAATATCCTTGATAAGGATATCCGCTACTATTTAGGGAAGTTCTCGCTGCAAGATGCCATCGGCGTTATCGATGTTTTGACCCAGCGATCGCATTACGAATTGAGTAATGAATTAATCAATCGATTGGTACGCGATTTAGCTGGAGAAGTCGAGGAAGTTCACCCCATCGAATTACAAATTGTTGGGGCACAACTGCAATCGGAGAAAATTACTACCCTGGAAGAATACCAAGATAGTGGAGGTTCGGAGAAACTAGTCGAACGTTGGTTGGCAGAAGTAATTAAAGATTGTGGTCGAGAAAACGAACAAATTACATGGAAGCTATTATTTGAATTGACCGACGAGAAAGGAACGCGACCGTTACGAACTAAAATCGAACTAGCTGTAGCACTGGTCAAAAATAACGAACCGGGATTTAGCTTTGAGTCGATTTGGGAATTGATTTTAGATATATTGGTCGGTAGTGGATTAGTGGTGCGGGTGCGTGAATCGGAATGCGATCGCTACCAACTCGTACATGATTATTTAGTCGAACCCATCCGTCAAAAAAATAACTACGGCATCGTTGCCGAACTCGAAAAAGTCCGATTCCAAAAAACCCGTGCCGAAGTCGCTCAAAAAGTCAGCCAAGAACAACTCAATTTTGCTCTCCAACGCCGCTTGCGTGAAGCCCGATTAGCGGGTGTAGTCTTAGCAATGATGACCGCCACAATCGGCGGATTGTGGTGGCAAGCCGACCTGCAAAAACGCTCTGCCATCCGTGAAACCCGCCGCGCCGAGCGTAGCGAAACAAATCAGCGAATTAGCGCGATTACCGCAGCTAGCGAAGCCTTATTTGCCTCGAATAAAGAGTTTGATGCTTTGATGGAGAGTTTGCGGGCATGGCGTAAACTCAAACAAGCGCCAGAAGTTCAGCCCGAAACCAAAATGCGCGTTGTCACTGCCCTCCAACAAGCGGTTTACGGTGTCAAAGAATCAAATCGACTCGAAGGTCATAGCGATATTGTTTGGGGTGTAGTATACAGCCCCGATGGTAAATTACTTGTATCGGGCAGTAATGACAAAACTCTCAAAATCTGGCAGCCCAATGGCACTTTAGTCCAAACCATCAACGCTCATAATGATGCCATCACCAGTTTGAGTTTTAGCGGTGATGGTCAGCGTCTGGCTACCTCCAGCCTTGATAACAGTGTTAGAGTTTGGCAGCGTAAGCCCAATTCACTCGAATTTGAGCAACAACCGCTACATATCTTAGATGGTCATGGCGAAGGCGTTTTGAGCGTTAATTACAGCCCCGATGGGCAAATTTTAGCGACAAGCAGCAAAGATAAAACCGTTAAGTTATGGGACCGCAACGGCAATTTAGTGAAGATTTTGCGCGGTCATGAAGGTTGGGTTCACTACGTCAGCTTTAGTCCCGATGGACAGTTGATTGCTTCTTCCAGCGAAGACAAGACCATCAAAATTTGGCGACGCGACGGCACTTTACTGACAACCTTGACAGGTAGTAGCCAAGGTGTAACATTTGTGACATTTAGCCCTGATAGCCAAACTCTAGCATCGGGAACCAAAGACAATATCATCAAATTATGGAGACGTTCAGCTTCGGGGAGTTCCTTGGGAACATTACCTAATAACTACAATTTCGTTTCGACTCGAACTCTAACGGGGCATACCAATGCAATTTGGAGTTTAAGCTTCAGTCCTAACGGGCAGCAGCTTGCCTCTGGTAGCGAGGACAATACCATAAATATTTGGGATGTCACCGATGGTTCGTTAGTGAAAACTTTGAAAGGTCACAACGATGCAGTCGCTAGCGTTGCCTTCAGCCCCGATGGTAAAACTTTAGCATCGGGCAGTTACGACAAAAGTATCAAATTGTGGAGTCTCGAACCTCCCGCACTGCCGATTCTCGAAGGACATAGCGATCGCGTTTTGAATGTGGCTTGGAGTCCCGAAGGCAAGATGTTAGCATCGGCGAGCCGCGACCATACAATTAAACTTTGGGAACGCAGTAATAGTAAGGGCACATCGCAAACTCGTCTTTATAAAACTTTAGTTGGACATACGGATAAAGTAGCGAGTGTTAGTTTCGACCCTAGAGGCGAGATATTAGCATCAGGCAGTTCGGACAAAACTATCAAGCTTTGGCGACGTGACGGGTCATTGCTCAAAACTTTAAACGGACATACTGACAGTGTTATGAGTGTCAGTTTTAGCGCTGACGGCGATTTATTGGCATCGGCGAGCAAAGATAAAACAATCAAATTATGGAACCGTCAAGGAGAACTAGTCAAAACCTTAGAGGGTCATCAAGGCTGGGTGAATAACGTCTCTTTCAGCCCTGACGGAAAAATTATTGCTTCTGCCAGTGACGACCAAACTGTAAGACTCTGGCGACGCGACGGTACTTTTATGAAAACACTAGCATCCCACGACAGTTGGGTATTGGGGGTTAGCTTTAGTCCCACCGACCGCGTACTCGCATCAGCAGGTTGGGATAATACGATTAAGTTATGGAGTTGGGACGGTAGGTTAATCAAGACGCTTTTGAAAGGGTATAGCGATAGCGTCAACGCCGTGAATTTTAGCCCCAACGGCGAAATTCTCGCCGCCGCCAATTGGGATAGCACCGTCAAATTCTGGAGTCGTGACGGCAAACTATTAAAAACCCTCAACGGTCATCGTGCCCCTGTCTTAAGTGCCACCTTCAGCCCCGACGGACAAACTTTAGCCTCAGCAAGTGCCGACAACACTATTATTCTCTGGAATTTAGACCTTAATGACTTACTCAAGCATGGCTGTAGTTGGGTAAACGATTACCTCAAACACAACCGTAACGTAGATGGACGCGATCGCAATCTTTGTGAGGGAGTAGGGAGTAGGGAGTAGGGGGACAGGGGGACAAGGGGACAAGGGGACAAGGGGACAAGGAAGACTTCTCT
>JANNFJ010000705.1:0-3650 GCA_031379725.1 Calothrix sp. OTE_75_metabat_31 | reverse complement strand
GTTCCATTGCCGGAATTCCTGCTAGTACCGCAATTGCTGCTAATACTTTTGGAAAAGGCGACGCTGGTAGAATTACTATTAATACCCAAACTCTATTAATTCAGGGTGATGCGAATGTGAATACAACTAGCCACAGTAGTGGAAATTCCGGTAGTATAACTGTTAACGCTACTGAATCGGTAAAATTAGATGGTACATACTCAGGAAAAACAGCTAGAATGAGTTCCTCTGTTGTGCCCGAACGAACATTACTCGGTAAACTATTAGGGGTACCGAAAGTACCTACTGGTAATGCAGGTAATATTATTATCAATAGCCCTTATTTGCAGGTAAGTGGCTACGGGAGTATTTTAGTCTTAAATGATGGCATGGGGAATGCAGGCACATTGAAAGTAAATGCTGACTTAGTAGAGTTAGAAAATGTCGGTCGTTTGGTTGCACGCAGTAATTCTGGCGAAGGAGGCAATATTTTCGTAGAAGCTGATTCTTTAAAATTGAGTAATAACAGCTTAATTACGACTAATGCCAGCGGTGGGGGTAATGGTGGCAACATTATAATTAATTTGCGAGACTCATTAGTCATTCGTAGCAGCCAAATAGACACTGAATCATTAAGTCAAGGTAATGGTGGAAATATCACTATTAATTCTCCTGTTATTGTCGGCTTAGAAAATAGCGACATTATCGCTAATTCCGTTCAAGGAAATGGGGGTAATATTAACGTTACCACGCAAGGTATATTCGGGTTAAAATACCGCGATCGCAAAACTGTAGAAAATGACATTACCGCCAGTTCCGAGTTTGGCGTTAACGGTATGGTAGAAATTAATAATTTTGGCGTTGACCCCAGTTCTGGTCTAATCGAATTACCTGTAAATCTAGTCGATTCATCTAAGCTTATTGCTACAGGTTGTTCTAATAATACTGGGAGTAGTTTTGTGGCAACCGGAAGAGGTGGAATACCGCAAAATCCGAATCAACAGGTGACGAGTGATGTCTACGACGGACTAAACCTACGCACTTGGTCTGACATCCGCGATTTGTCTGCATATCGTAGTAGACAGCAATTACAAGCACAAATACTTAAATCACCAGAAAATCTAATTCAAGCAACAAGTTGGCGACGTAATGCACAGGGGAAAGTGGAATTAATTGCAGATAAAGCTTCTATTCAGGTGCAACAACCATTAACCTGTGCTGCTGTTCCCAAAATTTGATGATGTTAGAAATAATTTGATTGAGGGAATCTTAAAGGAACGAAGGTTAAGGGAGTTTCGGGTGATGAAAGCGATCGCTAAAGCCACAAACTGGAGATTTAAAACATTTCTCTATGTATTAACAACAGCATTTTTGACTTCTGGAATAGTTTTACCCGTCATTGCTCAAGTCAAATCTGACGGAACAACCAACACTACTGTCAACTCGATTGGCAATAATTTTACTATTCTTGATGGTATCGCAAAAGGTAATAATCTATTTCATAGCTTCAGTAATTTTTCTGTCCCCACAGGTGGATCAGCGACATTTGATTTAGTCAATACACCAAATATTAATACTATATTTAGTCGGGTTATAAGTAGGAATATATCTAATATTGATGGATTAATTCGTACAGCAAATAGTCGCAATCCAGTAAGTTTATTTTTAATAAACCACAATGGTATTATATTTGGGCAAAATGCCAAGTTAGATATTGGTGGGTCATTTATCGGAACAACGGCGAATAGTATAAAATTCGCTGATGGGACAGAATTTAATGCTGTAAACCCTTCCATAAATCCTTTGCTGACGATGAGTGTACCTGTTGGGTTACAAATGGGTGGTAATCCAGGTGCGATTGCAGTTCAAGGAACTGGACATACATTAACAAGTTCAAATATTCTCGGATTTACCCCCATCATCCAAACTAGCCGTTCAGGGTTGCAGGTAAAACCGGGTAAAACCTTAGCACTTGTAGGAAATAATCTAAATTTTAATAATGGCGTTTTGGAAGCTACCCAGGGAAGAATAGAGGTAGGTAGTGTTAGAGAAGGGATGGTAAGTTTGGAGGTTGCTCCTGTCGGTTGGATGCTAGGCTATGGGGGAGTAAACGAATTTGGAAATGTGAATTTAACTAAGCGATCGCTTCTGGACATTAGCGGTGTTAATAGTGGCTCAATCCAACTTCAAGGTCGCCAAATTAGTATTCAAGATCAATCAATCTTACTATCTCAAAATCAGGGAATTTTCAAGGGTGGCGAAATTCAAGTTAATGCTTCGGAACAACTACACATCAGTGGTAACACAGTGGATGGTCGCATCCGTAATGGTCTTACAACTGAAACCGTTGGACTTGGTTCCAGTGGCAAGATTGTAATTGTAACTCCCAACTTGAATGTGGAAAATGGCAGTTCCATTGCCACTAAAACCTTTAGCCCTGCTACTAGTGGTGATATTCAAATTATGGCAGCTAATTTAGTTCAAGTGCAAGGATTTTCTCCTCTAAATCCGAGTCAAACCACTGCTGTGGGAACTGTATCTTTCAGTACTGGAAAGGCTGGTAATGTAATGGTTACTGCGGGAAATTTACAGATATCTAACGGTGGATCGTTAACAACAACTACTTTTAGCAAGGGTGGGAGTGGTCAAGTTGTAGTCAATGCAGATACAGTTATTCTTAATGGCGTTAGCCCCTTTGGTGCCCCCAGCACCCTCACTTCATCTAGCTTTGGTAATGGCAATTCTGGTACTCTAAACGTTAATACTCGCACTCTCGCATTACTCAATGGTGGAGCTTTATCAGCTAGTGCCTATGGCAGAGGGGATGCAGGAAGTGTCAACGTCAATGCATCTGAATTTATCAAAGTCAGCGGATTTGCCCAGGTTCCCGGTGAAGTTGTTGGTAGCACAATCAATTCATCAGTTCTGCTCGCTGCACCATTTTTTCGGTCTTTACTGGGTTTATCTGACTTACCTAGTGGTTCCGCAGGGACAGTAAAACTTAACAGTCCGAATATTATCATGGACAATAAAGGAGCAATAACAGTTAGAAATGCTGGTACAGGGCAAGGTGGTAACTTAGCGATTAATACCAAGGAACTTAGACTCAACCGAGGTAGTCGATTATCTGCCACCAGCACATCAGGATTAGGGGGCAATATTAATTTACAAACCGAATTATTAGCACTGCGACAAGATAGTCGCATTACGGCAACTGCGGGGGGAAATGGTGATGGTGGCAATATAAACATTAACGCACCAATTACTCTCGGCTTAGAAAATAGCGACATCATTGCCAATGCATCCCAAGGTCGTGGGGGCAATATCCAAATTACCACGCAAAGTATATTCGGTTTAAAAAATCGTCCTCAACTTACATTAGAAAGCGACATCACCGCAAGTTCCGAGTTTGGCGTTAACGGTATGGTAGATATTAATAATTTTGGCGTTGACCCCAATTCCGGGTTAGTTGAATTACCTGTAAACTTAGCCGATTCATCTAAGCTTATAGCCACAGGTTGTTCTGCAAATCAAGGTAGTAGTTTTGTTGCCACCGGAAGGGGAGGAATACCCGAAAATCCGAATCAACAAGTGGGCAGCGATGTCTATGACGGGCTACAGCTACGCACTTGGTCAGACATCCGCGATTTGTCTGCATATCGAAAAACGGG
>JANNFJ010000703.1:0-7600 GCA_031379725.1 Calothrix sp. OTE_75_metabat_31 | reverse complement strand
ATTACAAGCAGTTATGGATACGGGTAGCGACCCAGGAAATTTGGAACTAGGAGAAAGACTCTTACTTAGCATCCAAGAACAGGCTCCTGGATTACTCGACCTTTTGGAGAAAGCAATGGAAGCTCGGAAAAAACGCGGAAGTTTTCCCAAGGACTGAGCCAAATTGTTGATTAAATCGCTATACTCCAAGGTGATACCCTCAATATACTGAATATTTTCTGGGGCTGGATTTATGGCATCCTATGCGACCTCCTCTGCCAAAGCGGAAATGAGCGAATTACGGCGGTTAAAGGGCTTACTGCCTCCAGAATTGCAGAGTTGGGTTACGGTCGAAGGCACGACCGAAGTAAATCCAGCTTTGGTTCGTTGTGAAGAAATTGGTAAAGACCAAGTTGAAATTCAAATTGACTTGGTTAAATGGGATTCTTTGGCAATCGACCAACGCAATCTGCTTTTCTGGCATGAAGTAGCCCGCATTCAAAATGATACGATTCCCAAAGATGGTTGGGAAATGGCAGCACTCGCAATTGGTTTGGGTGGTGCTGTAGGTGAATTGTGGGTTCAGGATGGATTATTGTTGATACTCGCTATGGCATTGTGCGGTGTATCGGGTTGGCGACTTTATCAAAAAAATAGTGGCGAAAAGCTAGCTAGAGAATTAATCGAAGCCGACGATAAAGCGATCGCACTCGCACAACGTTTCGGCTACAGTCTCCCCAATGCTTATAAAAGCTTGGGTAGCGCGTTAAAAACTTTGATTGATACTACCCCAAGCAAGCGTCAGCGTTCTAAATACGAAGCTCGGCTATCAGCACTAAAACGTAGTGCGAATAAAGTTAGAGGCAAATCGAAGAATATGGATGACGGCGATATTTAATTAGTTGCTTGTGCAAATCGAGCATATCTAGATCCCCGACTTTAAAAAAAGTCGGGGATCTTATTTTTGATAAACGTAACGACACATCAACTCTTCATAATTCGGTTGCAAATGTGAAATAGGACGCAGTTTATCTCTATTTTTGACCAGTTTGCAGGGAATATAGTTAAAAAACTATAAAAGTACTTAATATACTCCCACAATCTCTCTACAATATGCTTTACCAGCCAGATACGCATCCCAAACCAGATTACAATTGATTGAGCATCTTATGGGTTTGGGGCACTACGCGCACAAGCTTAACAAAGCGCTTCATCATCGCTTGCCAACTCAATACTTGGTCGGGATTCGGAGCAAGCACGGGGATATTAGAGAATTGCTGCGATGCAGTTAAAGGCGTAACAGGCTGTAAATACACTGGGATCAATGGACTAACACCTGCAACTATTTCCGCCGCACGTTCTAAATCCGCAGGATTAGTAGTATCGGAAATTATTATCTTGACAAACGTCTCTACATGTGAGTTATTACAAAGTTGAAGAAACTGGTCGTGTTTTTGCCAAAGATTTTCACCGCTAACGCTAGGAAGTTTAAAATCCATCCCTACTGAATGAAGATAAGGTAAAACCATTGCTAGTTGTTCAGGACGATGTCCTCCAGTCTCCAAATATATTGGTAAGCTAGTCTCCGTCAGTAGTTTAGGCAAAAACTCAATGAGAAATGGTGCATGAAGTAGCGGTTCGCCTCCAGTCAAGCTAATGCTATCGTGTAAGCAAGGTATATTTTGCCGCTCAATACATTCGATTAGTATAGGTAAAGAGATCGGATTTGGGTAAACTTCAAAATCACGCAAACCAGGGGTTCGCTCGATTTGACAGGTAGTGGGTGCATTCCAAGTGTGAGCGCTATCACAGAAGTGGCAGCGTAGGTCGCAAAGTGCAAAGCGAATAAAAATTTGCCGAGTTCCAACGTTCAGTCCTTCTCCTTGGATTGCAGAAAAGACCTCAATCAGGCGTGCGGTAGGTGTAGCAGTAGTTTTCACGGTCATGTGATGATTTTACGCATCTGTACCGAAATTGGCACAATAGCAAGAATGTGATATGCAGTCTTTTTCTATTGTGAATCGTCCAAAGGCAGATCTACCCAAGTGCAAAAACTAGTAATTATTCCGCTAGCGATCGCACTTGTTTTTATGGTCGCCCTCGACGAAATAAAGTTTGGCAAAATACATAATAAGCAATGAAAGTGCAAGGTTTCATGAACTCCCGCCAACCCACAGAGGCAGATTTTCCCGTCACATTCGTGGCGGACACGGCAATAGTGCAGGTGAGCGCCAGGTTGAGCGTAATTGAGGCTGTAGCCTTTAAGCAAACCTGCCAGGATTTAATTAAGGCAAATACTGTTTTAAAACAAATTATTATTGCCTTTGACAACACTACTTTTATGGATAGTAGTGGGTTAGGAGCCTTGGTCAGTAATTTTAAAATTGCTCAAGAACAAGGTATTGAGATGATACTGCGGAATGTTACCCCCCAGGTAATGGCAGTGCTAAATTTGACCGGACTCGACCAAGTTTTTTCGATTGAATCGGCTTTTGATATACCACCAATCGCCAGCCGTCAGTTAGCGGCGCTGCCAACCACTCATCCATCGATTAAATCTTGGATGAAGCGTTTGATTGATGTTGTTGGGGCAATAGTTGGTTTGATCATTACTGCGATTTTGGCGATTCCCATTGTCATTGCAATTAAAATGGACGACCCAGGTCCGATTTTTTTTGCTCAAACCCGCTGTGGTTGGATGGGTAAGCATTTCCGAATGTGGAAATTTCGCTCGATGTGCGTTGATGCGGAAGCTAAAAAAGCCGAACTCGAAAAGCAAAACCAAGTCCAAGGGGCATTTTTCAAAATTGATAAAGACCCGCGAGTTACGCGAGTCGGCAGCTTTTTGCGGCGAACTAGCCTCGATGAACTGCCACAATTTATGAATGTGCTGAGGGGTGAAATGAGTTTAGTCGGGACTCGACCACCTACACCCGATGAAGTAGCACGTTATGAAGTTCCCGAATGGCAGCGCTTGGATGTCAAACCGGGGATGACTGGAGAATGGCAAGTCAACGGCAGGTCTTCAATCCGCAGTTTTGAGGATGTGATTCGTCTCGATTTGCAGTATCAAAAAAACTGGACTCTGCTGTACGATTTAAAACTTATCTTTAAAACAGTGACAATTTTATTTAATCGAAATAGCGGAGCTGTTTAACTCGTTAGACATCTGATGAAAAACTATGTAGAGACATTACATGTAACGTCTCTACAACATTATCGGGTAACCCGTAATTAATTTCTACAAGATGTCGATTAGCGCGTTTTGAACTAGGAGGTTATCTTTTGACCTCTGTTTTAGCTGTTTCTACTTGCCTATTGATTCTTATTGACTACTTAAAAAATACTGATTTTAAAGCCCGGTTTCTATCGAAACCGGGTTTTTGCTTATTAATATTGTCTGTATTTTCGTGGTTGAGGCGGTCAGGCAAGCCACATCAACGCCCGATATTGGTTATCTCCCTTAACGAGTGCGATCAACTTCGCTATGCCAAAAACCCAACAATTACTGAGACGGAGATCGCATCAGCATGAAATTGTCAGTAATATCTTCATAGAAGCCCCAAGTTTATACTTATATACTTTAGTTAAAAATAACACTCTTGAATTAATTTATTAGTAAAAAAAATAGCATTGGGCAACCAACAGCAAAAGTCAAATTTTACGCAATCTTCAATGAAAAAAAACGGACATTAATAAACTCTGAAGAGAAAATTAATAGTAACCAGTACTTTCAAGCACGGCAAAATCAAACCAATCACCAGGGCTATTGTAAAAACTTTTTTATGCGTATTTTAATTTACTCCTACAACTACCACCCCGAACCCATTGGTATAGCCCCCCTCATGACTGAACTTGCTGAGGGATTGGTAAAGCGCGGACACGAGGTGCGTGTGGTCACTGCAATGCCCAACTATCCCCAGCGCCAAATTTACGAGGGCTACCGAGGTAAATTATTTAGCACAGAAACCAAGAATGGTGTCGAAATCCAACGTTGTTTTGTCTGGATTCGCCCTCAACCCAATTTGCTAGACCGAGTAATGCTCGATGCTAGTTTCGTACTCACGAGTTTTGTACCTGCTCTTAACGGTTGGCGACCCGATGTAATTTTGACAACTTCACCATCGTTACCGGGTTGCGTACCTGCTGCGCTGTTGGGATGGCTAAATCGTTGCCCGGTGGTTTTGAACCTGCAAGACATACTTCCCGATGCGGCAATTCACGTTGGATTACTCAAAAATCAAGCTCTAATTAAGGTATTCCAAGCTTTAGAAAAATTTGCATACCGCACGGCAACCAAAATTAGCGTTATCGCTGATGGATTCGTCGATAACTTGCTACAAAAAGGCGTTGATGCCAGCAAGATGGTGAAAATCCCTAACTGGGTTGATGTTAACTTTATTCGTCCCATGCCGAAAGAAGGTAATGCTTTCCGCGCAACACACAATCTCAATGGCAAGTTTGTTGTCCAATATTCGGGTAATATTGCCCTAACTCAAGGTTTGGAGACAGTTGTCAAAGCTGCAAGTTTACTGCGACATATTCCTGATATCGCTTTTGTAATTGTGGGCGAGGCAAAAGGTTTGCAGCGCTTGCAGCAAGAGTGTCAAGAATTTGGCGCGGATAACGTGTTGCTATTACCGTTCCAACCCCGTGAAAAGTTACCGGAAATGCTTGCTGCTGCCGATGTTGGCTTGGTGGTACAAAAGAAAAATGTGATTTCCTTCAATATGCCATCCAAGATTCAGGTATTACTGGCTAGCGGACGCGCTTTAGTCGCATCAGTACCCGCCAATGGTACGGCAGCCAGGGCAATTAACCAAAGCGGTGGTGGTCAAGTTGTTCCTCCCGAAGACCCCCAAGCTTTGGCAGATGCAATTTTAGAATTATACCAAACACCAGAGAAGGTCAATTCGCTTGGTTATAATAGCCGCAAATTCGCTGTTGAGAATTATTCGTTTGATAGCGCTTTAAATCAGTACGAGTCTTTATTTTACGCACTTACCGAATCAGCAAAATTGGAGGCTGCCTATGAGCCTGTATTTTTTACCGTTGCCCAAGCGAGTGGGGCAATCGAAACAACCGCAGTATCGAAGCGGCATCAAGTCGATTGAATAAGTAAGAGTGCCATCTACCATACATAATATATTTAAATTCAATGACCCTTGAGGGGCGGGGATTGCAATGAATAAGTCTTGCTTGTGAAACACGGGTGTTGCTAGCGCATGAATGGTTTCTGATTTTGTCGAAGTCGAAATAATATAATGCAAGTCGCCTCGTCGTAAACACCTGTTTTTTTGTTAGTATTCCAATAAAGATATTTGTGCAATTGCAATCAAAGTTTTTTTAATTAACTAAGTAGTTGTTAAAATTGAAGATAAAAGCAGCTGAGGTTTAATGTCCAATAATCTTCAAACGAACTTCCCATCAGGGTCAACGGCAGTGACAAATAGTGCAATTGAATCCTTCCCAATAGACGATGACAGCGAAAATCTGGCAAATGCCGCCGCAGAAGCTGCATCTGAACGCAAAGGAGGCGACATATTATTGCTCAAAGTAGCAAATGTATCTTACATTGCCGATTACTTTGTATTGGTGACAGGCTATTCAAGAGTACAAGTCCGAGCGATCGCCGATTCAATCGAGAAGCAAGTCGAAGAGGATTTACATCGTCGTCCCTTACGGATAGAAGGAAAAAACGACGGAAGTTGGGTATTATACGATTACGGCGATGTAATTGTTCACGTTATGATGCCAAAAGAACGAGATTATTATAATTTGGAAGCATTTTGGGGTCATGCAGAACGAATTGAATTTACAAGCGCCTCCTCCGGCGAGGAGTAAATTAATATGATGGATTCCTCGGTTTCAAGTTGTCCAGTTCCAAGCGAGCAACAACCTGTCAACGAGTACGAAGCTTTAAAAAGTGCTTGGCTATTTCGTGATTGTGTCTTAAGTTGGCGCGAATATATCACGAAAATAGCTTGGATTTTTAGTTGGTCGTGGTTGGTATCCGGTCCTCTGGCTGCGGCCAGTTTTCCCCCACACAAGTATATAGTCCAGTTTCTCCTCAGTGGAGCGGCAGGCGCAAGTCTTGGATTAGTGCTAGTGATGGTACGGTTGTATCTGGGATGGTCGTACATCCGCGATCGCTTATTCAGCCCAGTCACCTTTTATGAAGAATCAGGCTGGTACGACGGTCAAACTTGGACAAAACCCGAACAAGTCGTAACACGCGATCGCTTAATTGTCAGTTACCAAATTCAACCAATCCTCCAACGCTTGCAAATAACCTTTGCTGGGTTGGCTGTATTGTACGTTGCTGGTACGATAGTTTGGCGCTTAGTTTAAAAAGTTAGGGGTTAGAAGCGGTGGGGTTAGCCAATATCTTCGTCAAAAAATGAATTTTTCGGCGAACCCGCACGGAGTTAAAAGTTAAATATCTATAACTCATTAACTCATAATTTTTAGCTCATAACTCATAATCAATAAATGGGAAAACGAACTCAATCCGCAGCATTAGAAGTTCGATTACTGCGTGAAGGCATAATCGAATCAAGACACATCGTTCAGGCTGTTGTCTGTGACGAACGAGGACGAGTTTTGTCAGTTGCGGGTAATGCCGAAACTGCAACTTTCGTGCGTTCGGCACTTAAGCCATTCCAAGCTCTCGCCGTTACCACTACGGGTACACTCGAACGGTACGACTTGAGCGATCGCGACCTGGCAATTATCACGAGTTCCCACAAAGGGACAATCGAGCAGGTTCGACAGGTATTCAATATTCTCTGGCGAGCGGATATTGACCCGTCTGCACTCCAATGTCCCATTCCTGAAACTCGACGCAGCCGTTTAGAGTACAACTGTTCGGGTAAACATGCGGGAATGCTTGCAGTTTGCCAGCAGCGTCATTTTCCTTTACACAGCTATCTCGACCGCAAACACCCACTTCAGCAACTAATCATTACTAAGGTAGCCGAACTGTTGCGAATGCCAGCAGCCGAATTTATCGGCGTTCACGATGATTGTGGAGTGCCGACATATTTGCTGCAAATCGCCCAAATAGCGCATTTATACGCTCAACTTGCTTCGGGGAATAACTTGGATATGGAGCGAATTGTTCGTGCTATGAGCCATCATCCCACGATGGTCGCAGGTGACGGCGAATTCGATACCGAATTGATGCGACTTGCTCCTGGGGAACTGGTTAGTAAATCTGGGGCTGAAGGGGTGCAGTGTATTGCTCGGCTCGGTGAAGGCATGGGACTGGCAATCAAAGTCATTGATGGAGCCAAACGGGCAAAATACGCTGCGACAATTTATTTACTCCAGCAAATGGGTTGGATTTCCCCCAGCGTTGCCGATGCTTTGTCAGAAAAGTTTATGAACCTCGCTCAGTACAAGCGTTTGGAAGTAATTGGAGAATTATCGTTTTTATAGTTGCCAAATTTGAAAGGTTAGGTTATATTAAATAAAGAAAGACGACGCGGGATAGAGCAGCCTGGTAGCTCGTCGGGCTCAACGGGTGAAAATAACTAAACGCTTAAAAGTTATTTTTACTATGGGCGGTACGTAGAGAAACTTACGTGCGATTATCTGTCAAATTCGGGGAAGCCAATAG
>JANNFJ010000643.1:0-2699 GCA_031379725.1 Calothrix sp. OTE_75_metabat_31 | reverse complement strand
CATGTATCATATACACCACCGAAGAACATTGCCTTCAGTACCAACAAAAGCGCACCGCATCCCAAGATAATTAGGTGGAACCCGATGATGTTGGTCATCTTGTTCTTATCTTTCCAGTCGTAACCAAAGAATGAAGAGTATTCTTCTAAGGTTTCAGGACCACGAACGGCGTGATAAATGCCACCAAATCCGAGAACAGCAGACGATATCAAGTGAAGTACGCCAACTACGAAGTAAGGGAAAGTATCAAATACTTCACCACCAGCACCTACACCCCAACCGAGAGTTGCGAGGTGAGGCAGCAAGATTAGACCTTGCTCGTACATTGGCTTTTCTGGAACGAAGTGCGCGACTTCAAACAAAGTCATTGCGCCAGCCCAGAAAACTATTAGACCAGAGTGGGCAACGTGTGCGCCCAACAACTTACCGGAAAGGTTGATTAAACGAGCGTTACCAGCCCACCAAGCAAAGCCTGATGATTCTTGGTCGCGTCCGCCCATAGATATAGATCGATTATTAGAGAGCGTTACCACGTGGTAGTACCTCTTCGGGGAATACAAATTTTTCGTGTGGTTGATCTTGAGGAGCCATCCAAGCGCGGATACCCTCGTTCAGTAAAACGTTCTTGGTATAGAATGTTTCAAATTCTGGGTCTTCTGCTGCACGCAATTCTTGCGATACGAAGTCATAAGCCCGTAGGTTTAATGCCAAGCCGACTACTCCAACTGCGCTCATCCATAGCCCGGTTACGGGTACGAACAGCATGAAGAAGTGCAACCAGCGTTTGTTTGAGAAAGCAATACCGAAAATCTGCGACCAGAAACGGTTTGCTGTCACCATTGAGTAGGTTTCTTCAGCTTGAGTGGGGTTGAATGCTGGGAAAGTGTTCGAGCCTTCACCATCTTCAAACAATGTGTTTTCTACGGTTGCACCGTGGATTGCACAAAGTAACGCTCCACCAAGTACACCTGCTACACCCATCATGTGGAAGGGGTTGAGCGTCCAGTTATGGAAACCTTGGAAGAACAACAAGAAACGGAAGATTGCTGCAACACCAAAGCTTGGTGCGAAGAACCAACTCGATTGACCCAAGGGGTACAACAAGAAGACGCTGACAAATACAGCAATCGGAGCAGAGAATGCGATCGCGTTGTAAGGACGAATCCCAACTAGACGCGAAATTTCAAATTGACGCAGCATAAAGCCAATCAACCCAAACGCACCGTGAAGTGCCACAAATGCCCACAATCCGCCGAGTTGACACCAGCGGGTGAAGTCTCCTTGAGCTTCAGGTCCCCACAGCAACAATAGGGAATGTCCCATACTGTCTGCGGGTGTCGATACTGCTACGGTTAAGAAGTTACAGCCTTCGAGATACGAAGATGCTAAACCGTGGGTATACCAAGAACTGACGAAGGTTGTACCGGTCATCCAACCGCCGAGTGCAAAGAATGCACAAGGAAACAGTAGAATTCCTGACCAGCCTACAAACACGAAGCGATCGCGTTTTAACCAGTCGTCGAGTACGTCAAACCACCCACGACTGGGGGCGCGTCCTACTGCGATGGTCATGGACTATATCTCCAAAAATTTATAATTACAGGGGTTTTTACCTGCATTTTAGAGCAATCTCAAATTTTTAATTTAATTTCGGCTCTATGGCAGATAATCGACCGGATTGTCAATCCAGTTTACAATTTTTTACTGTCTTTAATTATTCTATGAGTAAATCTACAATTTTTCTAGGGGGTTCTTAATTTAACTTAACTTTATTTTCCAGGATTTAAGGGTCGAAACATATTATATGTAAGGATTACAGCTAAGTACTAAGGAAATATTAAGAAAATCCTAATTCTCATTTTTCTTTATTGTGGATGTTACTACCACCCTTTGAACCCTAACCAATGACCGCTAACCACTGACTAGTAACCACTGACTACTAACACCAACTTACTTATTTACCGATAGTGCGGCTATCCCCCACTTTCAAGACAAATCGAACGCTAAAATGATTGCGGAGAATGAAATATAAGTTAAGGCGAAATTAGACTAAATGTTCACCATCGATTTGACAGTAAAAAATACAGCTTTCCCAGTTTCGGTACAAAGCAAATCTGCTGAGGATGCAGAAGCAGTCTATCAAGCCGTTCTAGCTGCAATGCGTTCGGGCACACCTGATATTATTGAACTCAAGTGCGAAGGCAAAACTGAGAAAAAAGTTGCCGTTCGTTCAAGTGAAATTTCAGGAGTACAACTTATTCAGAAGGAAGGTTCGGCAATGGGTGCTGGTAGACCTCCTGGTTTCTTTGCTGTCCCTGCTGAGTAATCAACAGGATAAGTAGGTAGACGCAAAAAAGCGAAATATGTAACCAAACGTACAATTACCAAAGCCCTTCTTCCTACTCCCTACTTACATAAATGATAGAACTAGGCATCGAAGTCAAAGATTTAAACTTTAACTGGCCTTCGGGAGAACCAGTAATTAAATCTTGCTCGCTGCAAGTACCCAAGGGCGAATTTTGGATGCTCTTGGGTACTAATGGTAGTGGCAAATCAACTTTACTCCGGCTGCTAGCTGGACTATTAACTCCTCATTCAGGCGAAATTCGCCTTTTTCATCCTGCTGGTTTTGTTTTCCAAAATCCCGACCACCAATTAGTAATGCCTACAGTTGGTGCTGATGTGGCTTTTGGTTTGGT
>JANNFJ010000625.1:0-3599 GCA_031379725.1 Calothrix sp. OTE_75_metabat_31 | reverse complement strand
ATTTGAATATATCGTAGCTAAATAAGGTTTCTGAGTGAATAGATTTAGTATGATTTAGCTAGGCTTCCCATATCTACTTGCAGATAGATGCAATTGATAGCAAAGGGCATGTGAATACCCTGTTCTTTAGCTGCAATTACTAATTTTTTAATCCGACCTTTACTATCAAATAAACTTAAATCGATAACACCTCCACCTGATTGTAGGTTGATACCAGGCACTTTGATTTTGCCCAAACTATTGTCTAAGGTGTCAAAACCCTCTATAGATGCGACATATTCAGTAATCTGGCTAGTAGTTGATTGAAGTTGAGTACTCGCAGCAAAAACGGGATTCTCAAACACAATCGTTAACGGTCCTGGTTTGCAAAAACCCGTAAGTAATAATGCGTCACCGATTGCAAAACTTGCGTCTAACGATGGTATTTGGTCGCGTCGTAATAATGCTCCAGAATCTGCACTAACCTGGACTCCTAGTCCGTGACTTGAAGTTAACAAAACAGTCGTCGGTAAACTTGTTAAAGGATTACCAAGTACTTTCCAATCAATTATATCATTCACTTGAAACTGTCTTTTAACCTCGTCTTCATTCGATGATGGATTAGACATAATTGAGTTTAGTAAAGAATAAAGATTGGACTGATTTCGTTCTGTCTCCGCACCTATAATTATCATTTTTGTCTCCCGGAATGGTAAATTTTATTGAAGAATTCAATGATTTACTAGGGCAGGTACTGCCGACCATTGCTAAATTGTATTGAGATTTATATTTATTCAACACACCTTGATTAAGCAATTTTTATTAGTAAAAATGCCTTTTTAGCAATATGTCTCCAGCCCTATTGAGTCTGATGTCTGATACACCTATATATGATGGTTATGTGGTATTTGTGACTATTTTTTTTCCACCTGAGAAAAGCTTTGATTGTTGAAATAACTTTGCCGTTGGCTATAGCATCAGTATCAGCGGTTCAGAATAGAGATATAGTAATACTACATTTCTATGGTTTGTATTCCTTACAACTACTAGCTTGTTTATATCTTCATCAGCACACCCGGAGATTACGCAAATAAATTAGGCAATTATTAAAGTATTCCTAGAGATAGAGACTCGGTTGAATATGCCGTAGGGGCAGTTAGGTATCGTGCCCTTACAATACCGTGGGATAACCAAAAATCCTTCTGTGAAGCGGTAAGGAAGTAGAAGTGTAACATCAAGTTATTTTGGTGTCCCAGGTTTCCAACAAAAGCGTTATTATCCCCATGAAGAGTAGAAAATATACTTTTAGCAACACAACGACGGGGAAAATACTATGTCCGCATCAGGTCAACTCGAACAATTTGGAAATCATCTGCTGATTGGTATTTCCGGGACTGCACTCAACGATGACGATAAAAGGTTACTTAGCGAACTCAAACCCATTGGTATTGTATTTTACGGTAAAAACTTTCAAATCGGTCGCCATTACGAAGTTTGGCTGCAAACCTTCAAAGAACTAAATCAACAAATCCGCGAATATGCTGAACGCGAAGCAATGTTTATGACTATCGACCACGAAGGCGGTCGCGTTCATCGTCCCCCATTCCCTATTACCCGATTCCCAGAAGCATATTTAGTTAGTACCCAGGCTCGCATTATCGCCAATGCCACTGCTACCGAACTCAAATCATTGGGTATCAATGTTTCCTGGTCGCCTGTTGCTGATATTTTCTCTAACCCTACCAACCCCATTATTGGTACTCGCGCTTTCTCGACAGACTCCCATGCTGCTGCGGACTATGCCCGTGAATACCTTTTCGGACTCCGAGATGCTGGTATAATTGGCTGCGCTAAACATTTCCCCGGACATGGCGACACTAGCACCGATTCGCACCTGGAGTTACCAATGTTAAATCTAACTCTTGATGAGTTACGAAGTCGGGAATTGTTTCCTTTCCAAGCTTTGATTAAAGAACAGGTACCAATGGTGATGACGGCACATATTTTATTCCCTAAGATAGATGCGAATGTGCCCGCTACTCTATCAAAAACAATTTTGACGAGAATATTGCGCGAAGAACTTGGATATGAAGGTGTAATTGTATCCGATGACCTTGACATGAAAGCAGTTGCGGATATGTATAAAAATCCAGGAACCGTGACGCAGACATTTAATGCAGGTTGTGACTTGTTTATGGTGTCACGGAATTTACCGTCATCTTCGGTGGAAAGGACGATTGCGATCGCGCAGGATTTTGCCGATTCGATTAATAATGGTAGTCTCGATGCAGCGATTGTCGAAAGTGCAAAAACGCGAATTGACAACCTTCTTGCCATGACTCCCCAATATTCGGCTAGTTTACTCGATAAAGATACCCTTTTACGTCATGCAGAATTAGCAATAAATTGCGCGTTTCAAAGAAATTAATAATTGTCGGGTGCGGAACTTAGAGCGTAACGCACCATCATACATAAAAAAATTACCAAATTATTGTCACTGGGTAACTTTGAAATGCCTTATATACTGCAAACGGGTAAAATCTAGACTTTTGTCATGAGTAGCGAAGGAAGCATCTTAAAGATTTTGACGCTTGTTTAAAAGTACAGTTCTAACCCGTTTTTAGTATAGCGTTTCTCAACCCACTAAGTTATGACTATTTTACACCAAGATAAGGGCGCAATGCCTTGCGCCCCTACAAGCGGATATTGCTTCTCAATCATGATAACTCCTCAATACTCGGATCTTCCAATAAAATAGCCAGATTTTTTGCAGTATTAGCAAGCTTTTCATCTATTGTTGCTAACAATAACCCTTCTCGAATTGCTAGTTCTAAGTAAGCTGCATCATAAACAGCAAGATTATATTGCCTCGCTAAATTTAAAGTAGTAGTAATCGTTTCAGTCACAGACTTTGAATCAACAATAATGGGCAAATTCTGAAGTATGGTAATAGCTGTATCATTTTGTTCTCTAGTATTGCGGTTTCTACGTTCTGCAACCCACATTACATTACTAATTTCCAACCAAAAAAAAGCAGGTACTATGGACTGATTTACTCCTGATATTATATTTAAAATTGCGTTTGCATAAGCATTATCTTCATCCTGCAAACACCAACTAATAGCAACAGAACAGTCTAAAACAAAAATCATTAAAACCTTCTTCCTTCTTCCCTTGCTTCCCGAATTGATAAGCCTCCTAAAGACATACCTTTTTTTAACTCCTTTAATCTCGCTTTAATTGAAACTAATTCTTGCTCATTCTTGTACGGTAAATTAATTTCTGAGTCAACAGATTTACCCATATTCCGAGCATGACGCTCAATTTGTTGTAATATTAAAGCCGATTTATGCTTAATAATGTCGTCTTCATTAAGCTTAGGTTTGTTGCTAATCTGTGTAACTTGCTGTAAAATAGCCTTAACTTCTGCTTCTAAAGAACGACCGTGGTTTTGAGCGCGAGTTTTTAGCTGCTCAACAATAAATGGATCTATGTCTTCTAAAATAATTTGAGTCATATTTTAACTCTGCCCTATTTAATCAAACATAGCATTTAAATCCCGTGACTCTTGCCAATTACCCAATTTCGCCGAAAATACTTCGATAGCGAAGACTCTGATA
>JANNFJ010000592.1:0-8365 GCA_031379725.1 Calothrix sp. OTE_75_metabat_31 | reverse complement strand
GTGGCACGGGAAAATTAAGGATGAAAGATTCGATTAACTTAGATTTTTTAATATTATCCCATTCGGTAGCTCGCTCTCGCTGCGTATCAACCATCATGTAGTTAGGATTATATTTGATATTCTCAGCTAATTTTGGTAGCTTGATTGTGTCACGTTTGTGGACTATTGTACTTCGAGCAGATTCAAACTTGTAACTAACTTCATCCTCGGACATAGTTTTAAAAGACTATTTCAAGTAATTATAGTTGAACTCAACAATTTTTAGTCTCCACCCATCACTAAAACTGGTTCAATCCAAACTATTTTTCGTTGCTGCCTACCTTCACCGTAGGGTTGGTTGCGTAGGAAGCCCCTAAGCCAGTGCAAGCTTTTAGTTCCATGTTTATCGTCACTGCTAGCATTCGTTTGAGTTTCCCGTTTGAGGCGATAGCCTTGCCCAATCCATAGGGGTTGGTAAAATACAGTCGCTTGGTTTTTACCAAAACCTTTATTAACAGTAACTTTTTGGCGTTGTGATTCTGTCTCTACAAGTTCTGGGCGACATTCCATAATTAATAGCGATCGCAGGAAAATTGCTTGCAAATACTCGTTAAATCCTGTCACTACCTTGGGGTCTAAATCTTCAGTATTAACATCAGTATATGTGAATTTTCTCAAATCACTTTTTACTTTAATTTTACGGCAGAATAAACTATAACCATCGGTGGCAGCCCAGTAAAGTATATCGGATTCCGTATCGTAGTGCCAATAAATCGCATCAACGCTATGCTGTTCGGGGGAAAGAATTACGCCTTTAGGCAGCATAAATAATCCTGTTTTCATTGCCCAATTTAAACTATCAATTTCAACAGTTAAAACCGATTGCATGAGTGCTTCGAGTAAATCTTTACCCACCCAATAGGCAGGACATTTTGCTTGTCCGACTTTAAATAAAGTATACAAGCTAATATACATCGACTCTTTTGGGTTGGTTGCTAGCCCCCTTAACAGTGTTTGTTCGTCCGCGCAATAATAACCATCAGCCGCGTGAGCGCATATTTTTTCGTAACTTTCGTAGCCCTCAACATGTACGGTGGGGCGAAGGACAAGTTCTTTATACCAACCTTTGGGTTTTTTATCCATATTTGTTTCAACTATATAAATATGCCACTAAATATACCTCAATTCAACTTTTAAGTTACATCCATTAATTCATCAATTGCATCTTCATCCAATTGGGAAAAAGCAGTAATGTCAGCATTATTAAAATCGCTTTGTTGCTCTAATGAGGAAATAACTTCTTTTTCTAATTCTTCAACTGCCATTTGTGCCATTGCTATCCACATTTTAATTCGGGGATGTTGGGCATCATTTATATCTACACTTTGTTCGATTTGATAGCCGTTAAGGAGCGCAAATTTTAGTGTTAATCTTTCAATTAATGCTTGACGCGCAAAGTATCCAAGTTTGGTAACTATATTGCTTGTTTCCATGTTTAGTAATTAAATCTATTTTATAAAGACGATATAAATTTACCACAGACAATAGCCGATTTCACCGTAGCTACGAGTGTGTATTGCGCTACATATCGCGTTCGAGGGTGGTTGGGGCTTAAGCAATGTCCTTGGCAATAGCGTCGCCTCTTCAATAGTTTGCCTCATGGTATTATTTTACTCTACTTATAAAATCTTTATACTTAGAATTGTTCAAAAATCGTTCACTATCCATATGATCGCACCTTCAAGCATGGCACATCCTTAAGGGGCATAGCGAGCGTGATGAATTTGCACAAGCTATATAAGAAAAGTTGAAAAGTAGCATGACTTAAGTTAAACCATTCTTTAATTAGTACGTGTTTAAGTGGCTAAGTACAATGCGATTTTGTGCAAGACAGAAGCTCTTAAGTTAGCCAAGCTAAAATTTGTTTTTCTCCTGCTAAATAACTAGCAAACCATCTATGATGTCCCTCATAAACAATTAGCTTTTCCTCGTCTCTGACTACAGTAATTGGTGGAAGTTTAACCCCTTTTTCTACTTGTTGCTTGAACCGCATCAGTTTTGCGATCTTCGCACCACTTAACTGGGTTACTGAAAAATGGAAATATGTCTTCCACATTAAGCATTATCAGAATGCTTCCATCTGCAGCCCTTTCACCTACAATATATTCGTTCATAATTAAGTTTTTATTTTAATTTAATCAAATATTAGCTTATTTTACCCGTCTATCCTCAAGCAGGCTTGACTATTTAAGGAATTGATCAGCTACTAGCTGTATATAACTATAAGTTCATTAAAAAATTACTTGAGATGAAGCCCAACAGCGATCGCGGCAGCAACTCCCAAAGTGAGTATCCCAATCCGTATTTTAGCAACGATAAGGAAGACAAAATATTTGTTGAAGTTCCCGCAGAACAGAAGCTTAGTTATCACGAGAGGTTAACCTCTGGATTTGACCCAATGGGAAAAATTTACCTCGAAGGTCGAGCCTATAGAGAAATATCTAAAGGCAGATCGGCTTGGTGGGTGCTTTTTAGTGCCTGGATAATCTTTGGAGGAATATTTTTTATGTGTCTTAGCGCGGCTTTCGCATCGCCGGGACTCGAAATTTTATCGATTTTACTTATAGTTAGTCTTCCCGTTTTAGTTACACTAAGAGGTACGCTTGCCAAACTAGCGAATCGCAAACAAGTAAAAAGGTAGTTTACGCTGCCCGTTGTAAAAATTCTCTACGATGCCAAGCTAAAGCATCAACTCTTGGATAATACTGCTGTTGTGCTGGTAAGTTAATACTTGAGCCTGAAAATTCCCGCATTGGTCGAGCGTTGGGCGAGTCTTCGCGTAACCCATCAGCAACAATAATTGTGTAGTCATCGTCGATGCTAAACCAAAATCGGTCAAATGCCCAATGGTGATTCTTGCACAACGATAATCCATTATCGATACGGTCATCGTAGAACTGCGAGAAAGGTTTGATGTGCGAACCATCGACGATATTCTTACCGTCGCTGTCGAGTATTTGTAACCCGCAGAACGCACAGGTGTGATTGTAGGTTGAAACTACAATTTTGCGAAAGGCTGCATCGCGGACGATGACTGTCTGTTCGTCTTCGAGTTCTTGGGGTTGATATATTTTGCCGCCTTGCGATCGCAAATTCTCTTCAAGTTCAGCAAAAGCATTAACTTGTAGTAATGGTTGTATGTCCTCGGTGCGATCGCTAAACCATTGGGAAATTAAAACTTGGGTTAGGACGGTGCGATCGCTCTGGTTTTGTAATAATTCCCATAGTTCGTCATCGAGGCAGGCATACTCTACAGTTTCCCTAATAGTACTGGGAGTACGGATTTTGACCTTGGCTTTTATCAGCGCTTCAAAACCGGGTTTCATGCGATAGTGCCAGAAGCGATCGCTCGTCAAATGGTAAAAAGGCAGTCCAATATCGGGCTTGCGAACTGGTTCCAAATGGCTCCAAAACTTGAGAAATGTGGCGATAAGTTCGGCGTTAAAGGGAATTTGGTTGCGAGTTATCTGTCCTGTACTTACCATTTCGATGACAGATAAAAGCAATATGGGTTTATTGGGAGCGCCGGGGCTAACGTTTAAGCCAGTTGGGTTGGATTTTGACCGGAGGGAAAACGACTTGCAATAATAGGGTAGATTTTTGAGCATGAAAGCTTTCGCTGTAGCGCATTTGTAATAACAGCTACATCATAACCGCTCTTTTACTCAAGTTGAGGCAATGTATTTAATCTTTGAAACAGGTCATATTTTAGTTGGCTATTGCTTCCTTCTAAGACAATATTGACACTTATCTTCGCCTTTTTTATTAATAATCTTTGCTCTGGGGTCAAACTTTGAAGCGAACCTTGTGGATTTTCTATATCTTTCCAGATTTTACCTACCAATGAAGGTAAATATTCGGATGTACGCAAAGTTAATGGAGGAATTCGTCTACCATGCTCATCTTTTAATATACCGACAAATTGATAAATAGTTGCTAGCCGCTGTAACCCGTCAATCACCTCCCAAATGCCATCTTTTCGCTGATATACGAATATTGGTGGAATTGGTATACTCACTAGAATAGACTCGATAAAAGTGGTTTTTTGATAATCAGACCAACGAAAACTTTTTTGAAATTCTGTATATATTTCTATGTCTTTTTGCTCGTATAAACTAATCCATTCTCCAATCGACATCGAATAGGAGTCTGACCGGATTTGTTTGCGATAAAGGTCAATTTCGGATTGGAGTGTATCTACTTGTTCTCCGATATTCATACTATTACTTCTTTACGTGTAGAGTATTAAACAGAAAATAATTGGTATTTTGGGCACAATACACAATTATTTTAGCTACCTCCGGAGATTAATATTCGCTTTATAGTTGATGAATAACGGAGTTCACTTTCGTATTAGATTTTAAACTCTGCACTACGGGTTGATTTACTCGCGGTTTACCAAATCGTTCCCAAGCACTGCCTCCCCGTAAAAATAGTTCCATCCAGCGGATTTGTTCGCCACCATAGGCAGCAGTCCAACCAGCGCTACCCGGAGCAAAGGCAAAAGTGCCTTGGGGAACTTGGAAGCTACCATCTGAGTAAATGGCATCACTTACAACATCACCAATCCGGATGACGCATTTAGTTTCGGGTTCTAAGCAAACGGTATGGGCGGGGATAGTGGTTTTGATATTTCCATAACCGTCAATCCAAGCAACGCGATCGCTCGGAGCATCTGGTATTTGCCCAACGTTTAACTCCTCGCCTAATAAACTAAAATCACCATTAGCAACGGCAGCTACTGCATTTGGGAAGACATCACGCGAGCGAAATTGCGATCCCGAACGCGACACGTTGAATGCATTTATTACCAAGGCATGATTTTTGATAAATGACAGTGTATATCCGGCGTTGACACCCACCACCTTCACGCCCGATGGCAATAAGGCATAAGTCAATCCCTCACCCTCATTGTCTCGTCTGGCTTCGGGGTCGTCTTGACGGGGGGCACAATTGTGGTAAATTAATCGTTCTTCTGGGCCTGGGTTTAAGCCCAACTGAGCAATCCAAAAACCCGTAGCTAGGGTACTAAATGGTGGTACGGAGAGCGGATGAATTTGTGCTTGGGGTAACATCATCAATAACCGCTGTGTTACCTCAGCAAAAGCTGGGTCGCCAGTACCATAATCAGCAATCAAAGAAACTAACATAAATTGTGTTATCCCTTACAAGTACTTCCAAAAAATAGATCGCTTAAACACATTATCATCGTAAACAACGCAACGTATCGTACCCGAAAATTAGCTTTTTCCCTAAGCGCTATACGTTCGTCTTAAGATAGAGCGTTGTATGCGTTATTGAGAGAGCGATCGCACAATGCAAAAAGAGTACAGATGTACGCGCAATGCGTTCTACCAACACGATTGTGCTGGACGCGACGATATAAGGGAGCGGCAGGGGCATTATGTGAAGGCACAAAGCGAGGAAGAAGCTTGGCAGATTATGGCGACTAGATACCCTGAAGAAACGACGGTAGGGTTTACGGTTGAGGAGTGGGCGGGGGGTAACGTGCAAGTGGTGGAAGTCAAACGGGATGATGAAGGGAATATAATTGAGTAGCATTTATTACAGCTACCATGTCATTAGCCAACATTATTATCAGTACGATATTGAAGCACGATGCAAAAATTACGAGTTATAAAATTGCTTTATTGCGTGCAATTAATGATGTAGTTTTAAGTTTTCCCGATTTACGTAGCTATCAAAAAGATGTAGCAATACCATTACGAGTATTAGCGCAGTATTGGGTAGCTTATTACTGGCCGTTTGTAGCTCCAAATGCACCGATATTACAAGGACGGCAAGCAAAACTTAAAAACGATATATCGTTTCGTCCTCAGCTAACCAAGCTACGGCATGAGTGGGAGCAAATTGTTGGTGGAATTTCATCCCCTAGCGACGGTTTTTTGCTAATTAACGAATTAAGAGTTCCACGCAAATACCAAACATATCCACAATCGCTACATCAAAGTTACAAGAGGGCGATCGCTTCCATAAGTAAGGCGATAGAAAACCCGATCCGTTATGCGGGTCCAAGTACGTGGACAGTATTTAGTGAACCTATAAAGTATGAATTATTCAGTAACCAAGTTGTATCAATTCCTGGCACTCAACCAAGTGATAAGTGTTTAGTAATAAAAGCTGATTTGTGGCAAACCTTTCAAGAAATGTCCTTGTGGATTGAGGCATTATGTATCCATGAGTGGTGCTTGTTTACCGAAAAAATACACCAGGAAAATAACCAGCGTGCTGACCGGGGTTTTGTTTATACGTTATTAACCGATAGACCGGGTAATCGCCAACCGCTAACTTGGGAACGCCACCAAATCGGTCTGTTGCTGATGGAAGGTGAAGAATTTATTTGCCCTTGGACAGAAAAGTGTATTACTCTAAGTACTGAGTATCATTTAGACCACATTTTACCCGTATCGCTTTACCCAATCAACGAACTGTGGAACTTAGTGCCGGCTGACCCTGATTTTAATTCGCGCATTAAGAGCGATCGCTTACCCAGTCAAAAGCGATTGCAGGAAGCTCAACCTTATTTTGAGTTAGCTTATCATCACTATGGAAAATCAAAGTCGTTATCAATAGCATTAAGGGAAGATATAGTAATTAGATTTTCGACAGTATCTAGTAATGTTACACCTGGGTTATTGGCAGTTGCGGTTGTTGATTTTATTAATATTGTTGCCGAGTCGCGTAACTTAGCACGTTTTTAATGGTTCTTTTTGCCATTGAGAATCAGATTATGGTTGTTTAATGATGTTTCCTGTTATATCCAGTTCGTACATTACAAAACTATTTTGTTTAACATCAACAGCCACGTTCCAAAAGTAGCTTCCTCGATTTGAGTCATATTTTTGTTCCGCACTTAAAATATAAACGCGATTACTTGGGATTTTAAACCGTTTACTTGCAGCTTTAATGATATTTAATGCCCAAGAATTAGGCATTAAATCGTTACGAGTTGCCATTGTTTTTGTAGTTTCCTTACGAACTTCACCTTTTTGGGAAGCCAAGTAAACATATTGTTTACCTGGTTTATCTTCAATAACTACTCGCCAACCAAGTTGATTATCATCGGTACGGCATCTGACGTAAGGTAAAGTAAACTCTAAGCAAATATTTTTCCAGATTTGAGGCTGTACTTGTTTGATAAGCAATACGTTTTTGGGTAGTTGCAAATGAATGGATGCCATATTAAGGATATTATCCGTTACGATTTTTGGTATCGATACATTGGTTCGATTCTGCGGGCTTCTTCCCAGCAAAACTACTTGTTCTCCAGAGTTGGCAACAAAGTAATACCAGTACTTATTTCCATCAGCAATTGTCAGATTCCACCCCCACAATACTTGTAGATCGCAAAGTGCTAGGGGAATATTCCCGCAATCGCCCGAAAATTGCGATCGCTGGGTTTTAATGATTTTTCCAGCGTTTTCACCTAATCCCCAATCGCTACGTGCGTTACGTAATGCTGCATCGATAATTTTTTGAGGTGCTGCAATAGAAACTTGTTTTATTGGTTGCTTAATATTGGGTTGTAGTGCAGGTGTAATAGATGCGATTGGGACAAGCAATATCAAAGCCGTTAAAGTAACATTTAAACACTTGAATAATTTCATAATTTATTAAATATTTGGAGGTTATGTAAATAAATTAGCTGATAAGATTAATTACATTTTTGTTAGTTACAATGAGTGGAAATAAGTTAAATCTAAAGATATTTTTGTAAATTAATCAACAAGCAATGAATAACAATAAAAATTGTTATCAAAAACTAGAAATTATGAATATCGGTTGATGAAAGTACCAAGATTCTTTGTTTTATATGCGCGATACCACAAGGAGTGCTAAACATGGGGCATCGCACGTAATCTAGAATTGCTATATATACTTTTTGTATAAGTTAAGCAAGCGATATATTGTTAAATATATAAATGAATATTCATTTTGAACAAAGAATTGAGACTGAGGCTCAATGATTTTCTATTTACATCCTGACAAACATTTTTGGTGTCTTGTTCCCGATCGTTTAAGCAATGCAATTATTTGTGGTATTGCGGCAGACTCAGACTACAGAAACGATAGTCCCGTGTGGAGTGGCATAAACGCCATCGCACTTTAAATACCTAGCAGCGTTTTAACACAACGCACCCAAAAATTAACTTTTTTCTTTAAGCGAATTGTGAAAGCTTAAGATGAGTAGTGTGACTTTACCCATAACTTTGCCGCAACGGCAAGCTTATGCATCAAATACTGAGCGGCAAGGTTATGCCTCCGATTTTATCCCGTGCAAGTAAAGGAAACAGCCCAGCACCAT
>JANNFJ010000559.1:0-4185 GCA_031379725.1 Calothrix sp. OTE_75_metabat_31 | reverse complement strand
ATTTCCAACCGTTTTGACCCCTGTAGAGACGTTACATGTAACGTCTCTACAGCAATTTGGCCGTTTGATTACCCACAGGATTTTTGACACGGAATACTAGTAGAAAATCTCATCGATTATTTTGGGTTACTACAGAGAAATCTTACATTATATTAAAATTAAAAATAGTAAACTTCAAAAAAATTTTATGAATTCCTTTTCATCTGCAATATCACAAAGTAAAAGCCAAGATAGTAACGAAGTTTTAATAAATGTTATTGTCAAGCAAGACAATAATGGTAAAACTATTGCCATTGTCCCAGGTTTGCCAGAATTAAACGTTGAAGCAAGCGACCGCATAACAGCTTTAGCTCAACTTCAGCAACTTATAGAAACTCATTTAGAAGGTGCGGAAATTATTTCTCTACCTGTAAAGTTACCTCAAAAAGCGCAGAAAAACCCTTGGCTAGAAATGGCTGGGATTTTCAAAGACGATCCACAATTTGACCAGATGCTCGCAGCCATTGAAAATTATAGAAGCGAATATAGCAATTCCCAACCAGGTGAGGTACATATGTAGGGGCGCAAGGCATTGCGCCCTTATCTTGGTGTAAAATGGCTGTACCTCATGAGACTGAGAAACGCTATAATATCTAATCAAACTTCGTAATATTCCATTTTAATAAAGAAAACTGGGAACTTCTGGACTCCCTCGCTTTGATGATGTCGATTTTGAAGCTAGTTCGACTTGCTTACTTTCTTGGGCAAAAAGCGTTGATAAAAGCTTTGGCAAAATGATACAAGCAACAGTACTTAGCAAAGTTATTAATAGACTATCTACTATACTCACAGACAATCCTCTCTCTTTAACAAATATGTGCGTGTCGGCTGTATTTATTATTCTAAAACAAAATTCAGAATATTAATTATTACTAAACCCAAAATATCCCGTAGGGGCACGATACATCGTGCCCTCGATACATCGTGCCCTCGATACTCGGAGGTTTTAGGGGAAGGAATAGAAGTTAAAGGTTCAAAATCTTTATACATCAAGATTTTGAACCTTTTCCCCAAAGCATCGTGCCCTAGTTAATTAATAACTAGAAGTACAGCGATCGCAAAAACTTGGGCTAAACTTACAGGCTGGAGTTTTTGTTAAGATGTAGCTCGCACAGTAAGGAAAACTGGTAATATCATTTGGAGCCTTGCGTATAGTGATAACTCGACGCTGTGACGCATTCGGCTGCTGTGGATTCAAAATAGAGATTAATTTCGGCAATGTAATGCAGGCAATGGTGCTTACCAAAGTCAAAAACAGAATATCGAGAAAATTCATGGGTAATTACCTCTTGATGATCGTAGGTGCTGGCTGACGGTCGTTCAGAGGAAGCAAAGTGCTACCGATTCAACGCTCGCTTGTATTACTATTTGTCTATATAGTTGAATGCTAGCATAGATTTTTTTAAATATCTAAATCACCTTTTACAAACCGAAAAAAGGACAACTTCGATTGTGTTCTTATATAGTCGGCTATCTTAACTACATAGCATTTAGATGCTAAAAACAAAATTAGTTTAGTGATGAGGTGAACATCTGTGGTAAAAACATATACAGACCCCAATTTTTTCTCAAATTTTAGCGAACGAGAACGTACACAAGCCAAGCATTTAATCGATTATTCAGATGTAGAAACCATCAGCGATATTTGGTCTGTAGTAGCAAAACGATGCCCCGACGTTATCGCTTTGTGCGACCCCCATGCCAAGCCTGAAGTTATGTTTACTTATAGCCAACTGTACGAAAAAATCCAGTATTTTGCGGCTGGTTTGCAAGCATTGTCCGTGAAAATAGGCGATCGCATTGCGCTAATTTCTGATAATTCCCCCCAATGGATGGTAGCCGACCAAGGGATTATGATGGCTGGGGCGGTAGATGTAGTGCGAAGTTCGCTCGCAGAACGCGAAGAGTTGTTATATATTATTGCCAATAGTGGTAGCACAGCATTGGTACTGGAAAACTTAAAAACTCTAGAAAAACTGCGTTCTCGTTTAAATGAATTACCGATACAGTTAGTAATTCTGCTTTCAAACGAAGCAACACCTGCCGATGAAACTTTACAGGTGTTGAACTTCGACCAATTTATGGAAATGGGCGCGAAGCAAACTTTAGAACCAGTGAAGCGTCAGCGCCATGATTTAGCAACATTAATTTATACTTCGGGTACAACCGGCAAACCCAAGGGCGTAATGCTTTCCCACGGTAACTTAATGCACCAAGTCAACTCGCTCGGTTCAATAGTTTTTCCCGAAATTGGCGACACAAACTTAAGTATTCTTCCCACCTGGCATAGTTACGAACGCAGTTGCGAATATTATCTCCTATCTCAAGGTTGTACGCAGATTTACACAAATTTACGTTCGGTTAAAAACGATTTAAAAAAATTTCAACCCAACTATCTGATTGCCGTACCGCGTCTGTTGGAATCGATTTACGAAGGAGTGCAAAAACAGTTCCGCGAACAGCCCGAATCGAAGCAGCGTTTAGTAAATAATTTATTAGGAATCAGCGATAAATATATCAAAGCACAGCGTGTTGCTCAAGGGTTGAATATCGAAAATCTCCAACCATCGTCTTTAGAACGCTTTACAGCTAGCGTCCAAGCTGCTGTACTAGCGCCATTCCACGCATTAGCTGGAAAGCTAGTGTATGGCAAAGTCCGCGAAGCAACCGGCGGCAAAATTAAACAAATGGTTAGCGGTGGTGGTGCGCTGCCCCGACATATTGATACATTTTTTGAGATTGTGGGAGTTGATATTTTGGTTGGCTATGGGTTAACCGAAACTTCCCCAGTAACCCACGTGCGGCGAAATTGGCGAAATGTACGCGGTGCAGCAGGACAACCAGTGCCCCAAACCGAAGCCAAAATTGTTGATCCTGAAACACGTAAACCTCTGCCAACTTGGGAACGCGGTCTAGTATTATTGCGCGGCCCCCAAATTATGCAGGGATATTATCATAACCCCGAAGCGACAGCGAAAGCAATTGATAGCGAAGGTTGGTTTGATAGTGGTGACTTAGGTTGGATAAGCGACCAAAACGACCTAATTTTGACCGGACGTGCCAAAGATACAATTGTATTAACCAATGGTGAAAACATTGAACCGCAGCCCATCGAAGATGCTTGCTTGCGATCGCCCTATATCGACCAAATCATGCTTGTTGGGCAAGACCAGCGCTGTATTGGGGCAATAATCGTCCCCAATCTCGAAGCCTTGGAAAAATGGGCAAAACAGCAAAATATGGAACTTTGTATCCAATCCGACAATGTTACACTGGCAGGCAGCCAAAAAATCAACTTGGAGAGTAAAATAATCCAGGATTTATTTCGGCAAGAGTTAAACCGAGAGGTGCAAAATCGTCCGGGGTATCGACCCGACGACCGCATTAATCCGTTCAAACTCATACTAGAGCCATTTTCAATAGAAAATGGCATGATGACTCAAACATTGAAGATTCGCCGCCATGTCGTGATGGAACATTATAGCGATACGATCAACGGCATGTTCGGCTGACTCTTCACACCTGCAAACTAAACGAGTGAACGTGAAACTGATATGGATGTCTCCAAACAACTACTGTTAAAACGGTCTGTCAACGTCAAAGCCGTTGTTACAACCCTATGGAAAGAGGAAGTACAACAGCAACTTCAAGCACAAATTACGCAAGTTGACCAGCAACTGCAACAAATCGACGTACAAGGACAACGGGCAATAACAGAAATTCAAAAGCAAGGTCTGCAACCCCCCGGTCCCCAAACCATGCAGCAAATCGATAATATTCAGATGCAGGTCAACGAAAAGAAAAGCGAACTACTCGAACAAAAAAATCAGAGTTTGCAAAATCTTCAACAAGTCCAATTGTTGGAATTAGACCAGGAAGTAAATCAATTCCAGATGGAAGGATTTTTCCGCGTCGAACCCGGCGACAATTTGATTAGCAAGCTGCAAGTCGAAATCGTCATCCGTGATGGTATCGTCGAAGAAATTCGCGGCGACATCTAGGGAGTAGGGGAGAGGGGGAGAGGGGGAGAGGGGGAGAGGGGGAGAGGCGGGAGCCATAATCGGCAAAAAGTTAAAAGGAACAATCCTGCACCCGCCGTCCGGCGCATCTGCCCGTGATCCCCAAGAGCCCCACCCCCCCAAGACC
>JANNFJ010000558.1:0-2941 GCA_031379725.1 Calothrix sp. OTE_75_metabat_31 | reverse complement strand
ACATGTAAATTATAGGTTGGCATTGCGATCGCAATATAAATGTTGGGTTATAACTGTTTTGTGTCCTACCCTGCGGGTTGCTACAGAATTAATAACACGAAGCACTATTGGTTCGTGTCATTAGTTTTAATGGGTTGTCATAAGTTTTGTAGCAACCTACAGAGTAGGTATCAAAGAAACTCAGATTCTAGGCTTCTCGACAGGTCAAAATTAAACCTAACTACCTAATTCAAACAAATCAGCCAAAATCCCCCCATCCCCCACCAACCGCTTCGTTTTCGACGGAGAATCATAAACCACCAGCAGTGAAGGCTTTTGCGAAACACCTGCAAATAGCGTCATCCCCTCCGCATGGTCATCCCGATTACCATAGGGAATCTCCAGCACAATCTGCGGATGATTCAATACACCATCTGATAAATTCAACCCATTTTGCCAGCGATACACTTGTACAGGCCCATCTAAATCCATCGTCGGTCCCGCTAAAATTAACAAATCGTTACCATCACGGCACAAATCTCGAATTCCTAATCCATTCAAAAATAGAAAATGCTTTTTATATAGTTTGCCAATTTCTGCCATATCCCCAAGCTTTAATATTCCCGGACTTGCGGATTCCAATTGAATTTCTAGCATCATAGCCCAACCCCGCAACACCGGACCGCGTAATCCTAAGAAAACTCGATTCTGTACAACTTCAATACCTTCGATATCAAAACCATTATCCTTCCCCGGAATCTTCGCGCTGATAAATGCACCTAAATGGGGGTCATCAGCTAAAGCTTGTACCAGCACATTACCATCCAAGGTCAACTCTAACTTTGCAGAACTTAACTGTTGAGTTGAATCTTCAGGATGCGGGCAAGAAGCAAACAACTCTCCCTTGACCAAAGGAATTCGCCCAAGTATGTAACGGTTTGGTTCAGATTCAATCGTTGCAAGTCGTTTAATATTTTTAGTATCAGATTTATCCGATTTCGGCTTTTTACGCTTGTAACTATGAGAACCAACAAACCATAAATAATAATCTGCGTAAGCTAATCCCTCAATGTCAATTTCGTTTTCTGTAGAAGCAGGTAAAGGTATAAAATCGGTCACTTGGAATTGTTTGTGTTCGGCAAAATTTGCGCCATCAATCATAGTCAAGCGTTCGATAGTCGAAGTTTCATCCGAACCCAACCACAGATGTTTCTCAGGTGATAATAATACAGCCGAAGTATCCTCTCGGTGTTTTTTAAAACTATCGGTAAACTTCAGGATAACTTGAGTAATTGGATTTGAATTATACATATTACACGAATTAAAGTCAGTAATAAAACATATTTTTGCACAATACAACTAAAATTCAAATAACAATACTTTGTGTTTACTCCTTTCTTTGATTCCTCTGCGTACTCTGTGCCTCTGTGGTTATAACCAGTAATTATATTAGAGTAATCCAAGAAATAAACTCACCCGTCTTGTTAGGTGTCCCGCCTGTCTAGATATGTTTCGCACAGGCGATATCGACTTTGAATATTTGTTTAATTGGAATACTCTTAGGTAAAATATATACCTACATATGATGAAATCAACTAAGCATAGGAAAAATGCAAATCATTCACAAATGCCAATAAACCATGATTTAGCTCGAAATTACATCAGCTATAGCAATCCTCGCTGCCAATACTTAAGAATCCTACAAGTATTAACTAGCAACTACGAACCAAGGATTTAAGAATACAATATTTTGGATTAGCCCATAAAAATCTTAAATTTGGCAGTGGAAATATCTATCGTCAGAGGGAATTACTAAATTTTGAGAGTTAGATAATATTTAAAGCTGAACTCAATAATTCAGAAAAACTACATAGGTAAGCCTCAAAATACAAATAAAATCATCCGATCGTAATTTTGTATTTTGAATAAATGCTAGTATGGAAAACTTGATTGGTTAAAGACATTTTTGATTAGGGGCGTGAATTATGACAGTAGCAGTAAAGCCAACGACTACAACCTTAGAAGATTATGCATATCGGGCAATTCAGAAGCATTCTAAAAAAACCTTAAAGTTGGAAAAATCAGTCAGAAAAGACGAAGACCCCGAAGCATTGCATCAAATGCGCGTCGGAATGCGTCGATTGCGGACAATAGTCAGCAATTTTGATTTTGTTGTCAACCTGCCCAAGGTCATAAGCGATCGCAATATTGGCAAAATTGGTAGACAGTTAGGGAAGCTACGGGATTTAGATGTACTCAAAGATACGATTGAGAAAAGCTATGAACCAAGTTTGCCACCTGAAGAAGTCAAAAATTTGCAGATAGCATACTCGGCATTGAAGCAGCAAAGGGAGGATGCACTTGCGGATGTAAAAACCACACTCAAAGATACACGCTATAAATCACTCAAAGAAGCCTTAGATGAGTGGTTGGAGAAACCAAGTTATGAAGGTACGGCTTCACTACCAATTGAGTTGGTACTTCCCGATTTATTATTACCAGAAATAAGCAACTTTTTCTTGCATCGCGGTTGGCAAATTGGTATGCAACTTAATAAAGCTTCAGGGATGATTTATCACCAAAGTTGGACAAACGAAGAAATCGAACAGCATTTAAGTAGCAGTAGCCAGCACCTTCACAGTCTGCGGAAACAAGCAAAGCGTCTGCGATATCAGATGGAATTATTTGCAGATTTGTATGGCGAGTCTTATGGTGAGTATGTTGCCCAAATTAGAAATATCCAGGATATTTTAGGAGAAATTCAAGATACTGTAGTTTTAGGTGAATGGTTTAAGAGTATATTTGATGCCGAATTGGCTATTAAACTACCAACATTAGCCAATTTATTAGTAGAAAAACGCCGTCAATTATGGCATCGATGGTATCCACTCCAAGAACGGTATATGCAAGCAGATACCAGAAATCATTTTTATATGGCTGTAATTAAAGGTGGAGTAGTACA
>JANNFJ010000544.1:0-11058 GCA_031379725.1 Calothrix sp. OTE_75_metabat_31 | reverse complement strand
CCCTTGCCATTGAAAAAGACATTCCTGGTGATTTACCGTTAGTTTACGCCGACCCCGACCGCATCCGCCAAGTTCTTATTAATCTTTTTGATAACGCAATTAAATATACTCCTGAAGGCGGCAATCTGATTATTTCAGGGTTGCACCGCACTACCCAAAAAGTCCAATTTAGCATCGGCGATTCGGGCCCGGGTATCCCTGAAGAAAACCGCGATCGCATTTTTGAAAACCACTACCGTTTAGAACGGGACGAAGATAAGGAAGGATATGGGATAGGTCTGTGTTTATGCCAGCGGATAATTCGCGCCCATTACGGTCAAATTTGGGTAGATGAATCCCCAATGCGTGGGGCTTGGTTTCACTTCACGCTGCCCGTGTATCCTAAGTAATTAGTAATATTTAAGATGGATTCAATTGGAAAATTAATAAATTAACTACAAATAGCTTAACTATTACAACTTCTCAATTTATGGAATTAAACCATGTCAGCCAGAGATTTATTTCATGCAGCAGTAAGGCAAGCACTTGAGAAAGAAGAATGGGTGATTACTGACGATCCTTTAGAAGTTCAGCTTGAGGAAGTAACGTTAAAAATTGATTTGGGAGCAGAAAGGCTGATAGCAGCCCAGAAAGCAGATAAAAAATTGCTGTCGAGATAAAAAGCTTTGCTAGTAACTCTGCTGTAAGTGACTTTCATACAGCATTAGGACAATTCTTAAACTATCAAATAGCACTTGAAGCAAATGAATCAGAACGTGTACTATATTTAGCAGTTCCTGTCGATACTTACAATAAATTTTTTCAAACTAGACTTGCTCTAATTGCAGTGAAAAAGTATCAAGTTAAATTAGTAGTATATGACCCAATTATGGAGGTAATTGTCGAATGGAAAATTTAGAACATTATCGCCAATGCATTCAAACGATTTTGAATAAACATGGCAGTATAAAATTAAGGCAGGAAGGAATTGAAAAAGAACTAATTTTTGATACAGTCCGCGACCATTATCAATTAATGTATGTGGGTTGGAATGGGTTAAATAGAGTTTATCATAGCCTCATACATTTTAATATTAAAGATGGTAAAATCTGGATTCAACAAAATATGACGGATATAGATTTAGCAGAAGAATTAGTAGAGATGGGAATAAAAAAGGAAGATATTATTTTTGGTTTACAGCCACCATATAAGCGTTATTATACAGGGTACGGCGTAGCTTAAGAGTATAGGTTTAAAACTAGAATTTAGCTATTTTTTGAATTGACGAGTAGAGCCTGACATCAGGCTAACAATTGTTGATAATCCAGCAGCGATGAATCGAGAGAACTCCCGAAAAGTTAATTGTACCGTAGGATAGATGTCTCGCAATACTGCTTTTGTTGACGGGTGTAGAGACATTACATATAACGTCTCTACAAGGGTTTTACGGTTCGCTATTTTCAAAACCTACGCAGTATTGGGATGTCTCGCCTGTCCTGTAATATAGGTTGTTCTTTAATTTGCATTTGTCAGGCAAGATGCCGTGAACCGAGGCGACAGCAAGACCTGCACGCTTGTTTAAGCGAAACCTTGCTAGTTCCCATAAGCTCAACCATTACCAGTTACAAACCCTGACTCGGCAAGACCAATCAAAATTTTTTCTTGTATTTGCCCAAATTCCTGCATAATCATCGCCCAAAATTGCCCTAGCTGTGGCAATCTGAAAAGCATAACGTTTAAAAATCTGATATTTTCGCTACAGATAATTACTTAACAGGTTATGCAAACTCTACCTACGCCGACAACAACCAATACTGAATCGAATCAACCAACCTTTGACACAGCAATCAAACGGCGCAAAACTCGCCCTGTAAAAATTGGCGACGTGGTCATCGGTGGTGGATATCCGGTGGTAGTGCAGTCGATGATTAACGAAGACACCCTCGATCTCGATGGTTCAGTTGCAGGAATTCGCCGACTCCATGAAATCGGCTGCGAAATCGTCCGGGCTACAGTGCCCTCGATGGCACACGCGAAAGCGCTAGGAGAAATCAAGCAGAAATTGCGGCAAACTTACACAGATGTACCTCTGGTTGCCGACGTGCATCACAACGGGATGAAAATCGCCATAGAAGTATCCAAACACATCGAAAAAGTGCGGATTAACCCTGGTTTATACGTCTTTGAAAAGCCCAACACCAACCGCACCGAATACACACCCGCCGAATTCGACGAAATCGGCGATAAAATCCGCGAAACTTTGGAACCTCTAGTTATTTCCTTGCGCGACCAAGGCAAAGCAATGCGAATCGGTGTAAATCACGGTTCCTTAGCCGAAAGAATGTTATTTACCTACGGCGACACTCCCCAGGGAATGGTGGAATCAGCCTTAGAATTTATCCGCATCTGCGAATCCCTCAATTTTCATAACATCGTCATTTCCATGAAAGCCTCCCGCGTCCCCGTTATGGTGGCTGCATATCGCTTGATGGCGAAACGGATGGATGATTTCGGCATGGATTACCCGTTACATTTAGGTGTCACCGAAGCCGGAGATGGCGAATACGGACGCATTAAATCAACAGCGGGGATTGCTACATTATTAGCAGATGGGATTGGCGATACAATTCGAGTCTCATTAACCGAAGCCCCAGAGAAAGAAATTCCCGTTTGTTACAGCATTCTCCAAGCCTTGGGCTTGCGGAAAACGATGGTCGAATATGTGGCTTGTCCTTCCTGCGGACGCACATTATTTAATTTAGAAGAAGTCTTACACAAAGTTCGGGAAGCCACCAACCACCTGACAGGATTAGACATTGCCGTTATGGGATGCATAGTCAACGGGCCTGGGGAAATGGCGGATGCTGACTATGGTTATGTTGGCAAAACTCCCGGTTACATATCGTTATATCGCGGTCGAGAAGAAATCAAAAAAGTCCCCGAAGATAGAGGTGTAGAAGAATTAATCGATTTGATTAAAGCCGACGGACGTTGGGTAGAACCGGGACAGGTCGGGGCGGGTTAGCCGGGGTACATATATATTTGGGAGTGGGCAAGGGCGGGTTTATGTATCTCTTTAGTTTTCCACTGGTTGGTTAGCCCGCCCTTACAGGTCTATGCTTGTTTATACTTATCGCTTCTACTCTTGTACGGGCGCAAGGCCTTGCGCCCCTACTCCCTAATTTCAGCAAATTTAGATGACAATTTTCAAAAATACATAAATATGATATGCCTGTACGCCAATGGCCTGTGTTAGATTGAGCATACTGACTATAATTTTTTTCCAAGTAGCGCAGCTGTCATTATGGTTATTACTAGAAGTGGACTTGTTTTGGGTGCTACGGCTGTGACGCTGACTACAATCGCCGTTACAAGCCTTGGCATCCATTCACAAGGACAAGCACTATTTAAAGAAAGTCCTAAAGAACTAGTAGACGAAGTTTGGCAAATTATCCAACGCCAATACGTGGACGGCACTTTCAACCAAGTTGATTGGCAGGCTGTTCGCAAGGAATATTTAAGCAAGTCCTACGGCAATAAAAAAGAAGCTTATAAGTCCATCCGGGAAATGCTCAAAAAGCTGGATGACCCCTATACCCGCTTCATGGATCCAGAAGAATTTAAGAACCTACAGGTAGATACTTCTGGGGAACTTAAGGGTATTGGTATCCAAATTGGTCTTGACGAGAAAACTAAGAAGCTAACTGTTATTGCCCCAATTGATGATACACCAGCATTTAAAGCTGGTGTTTTAGCAAAAGACATCATCATCAAAATCAACGGCAAAAGCACCGAGGGGATGGATACCAATCAAGCAGTATCTATGATCCGAGGTGAAGAAGGGACTAAAGTAAATTTGACTATTCTCCGTAACGGTCAGCAAAAGAATTTTTCTATTCCCCGCGCCAAAATTGAAATCCACCCCGTTAAGTACTCCCAACAAAAAACTCCTGTTGGTAACATTGGGTACATTCGACTCAATCAGTTCAGCGCGAATGCTGGGAAGGAAATGCAAGTAGCCATCAAGGACTTGGAGAAGAAGCAGGTTACTGGATATATACTTGATTTACGTGGAAACCCAGGTGGTTTACTGTTCTCTAGTGTCGAAATTGCCCGGATGTGGCTCAATAGTGGTACGATTGTCTCTACCAAAGACCGACAGGGCAAACAAGACCCCGAGGTTGCAGCAGGTAAAGCTTTAACCAATAAACCACTGGTTATTTTGGTGAACAAAGGTTCAGCAAGTGCCAGCGAAATCCTTTCGGGTGCGATGCAGGATAATAAACGTGCAGTTTTGGTCGGTTCGCAGACCTTTGGTAAAGGGTTGGTGCAGTCGGTGCGGCCGCTTGACGACGGGTCGGGGGTTGCAGTCACAATTGCGAAATACTTTACTCCTAACGGTCGAGACATTAACAAGCATGGTATCGACCCCGACGTGAAGGTTGAGTTGACTACAAAACAGGAACAGGATTTGTGGCTGCGCGATCGCAATAAGCTTGGCACTCTCCAAGACCCGCAATTTGCGAAAGCAGTCGAAGTGTTGGGCAAGCAAATCGCGACTAAGGTTCAAAAGTAATCAAGTTAGGAGTTGGGAGTTAGGAATTAAAATGTAAATTTTTATTTCAATCTCTTGACTTCTGCCTAAAATTTTTAATTATTTTTCTTCTAAATATTGATTCTGAACTGTTAAATAGATTAATAGCAAGTCAAAATTTGTCTGGGTTTGTCGGTTAAGGATAGCCGAGGGGGCTTATTCCCGGTATCTTGAAGATACCGGGTTTCTAATTTCCCCAAAACCTACGCAGTATTGCACAGCGATCGCAATCGCTCTATATTTTCGCAAATCAGGCAAAATTGTATTGCTCCTGAAGTTGTTTAATAGTGGCATGTTTTTCTTCTTGAGGCTGCCCCAAATTTTGGTAACAAGGTGTTTGTTTCTGAATTGGAATTTTGATGACAAATTCTGCCCCACTGCCCATATTTGAAATACAGTGTAAAGAGCCACCATGCTTTTCAGTGATAATTTGATGGCTAATTGACATCCCCAATCCTGTCCCTTTACCCGCAGGTTTAGTCGTAAAGAAGGGGTCGAAAAGTCGATGCTGAATTTGTTGCGGTATTCCTTGACCATTATCGCTAATGCGGATTTCGATGCTATCGCTTCCAATCACCTCTGTCTTAATCCGAATTGTCGGTTGTACCTGGAAACTCATACCATCGTCGATTGCTTCTTGTAAAGCATCAATTGCATTACTCACAACATTCATAAATACTTGATTCATCTTGCCTGCATAGCACTCAATTTTAGGCAGATTTCCGTATTCCTTAACGATTACAATTTCTGGATACTCTGAGCTTGCCTTTAATCGATGTTGAAGCATAGTTAAGGTACTATCAATACCCTCATGGATATTTACAATTTTGACTTCAGCCTCGTCATGCCGCGAGAAAGTGCGGAGAGACCGGACAATTTCAGTAATTCGTTCGGTGCCAATGTGCATCGACGAGAGGATTTTAGGTAAGTCTTGACTTAGAAATTCCAGGTCAATTTTATTTGTTTGGTTTTGAATATCGAGGCTGGGACAAGGACAATGGATTTGATAAAGTTGTAAAACCTTGAGTAAATCTTCTGTATAAGTTTCCAGATAATGCAAATTAGCTTGGATAAAATTGATGGGATTATTGATTTCGTGAGCAACACCTGCCACTAACTGACCAAGGGTAGACATTTTTTCTGCTTGCACAAGTCTAACTTGAGCTTGTTGCAATTCGTGGAGCGATTTAGTCAGTTCCTTAGTTCGTTGTGCTACTCGTTGCTCCAATTCCTGAGTTAGTTTTAATAAAGCTGCTTCTGCATTCGTGCGTTCTGCGACTTCTTTTTTTAAACAAATATTCTGTTCCTCTAATGTGAGGCTCAAATTTCGCAACTTAACGTGAATTTGAACGCGGGCTAGTACTTCCGCTTGCTGAAATGGCTTAGTAATGTAATCCACAGCACCTAGACTTAGACCTTTGACTTTATCTACCACGTCCGTGAGAGCAGTCATAAAAATTATCGGGATATCTTTTGTAATTGGATTTGCTTTCAGCCGGCGACAGGTTTCAAATCCGTCAATACCCGGCATCATTACATCCAACAAAATAAGATGTGGTGGTTCATATTCAGCCTGTTTGATAGCTCTTTCCCCACTGGTTGCCACTGCTACTTCAAATCCAGCATATGTTAAGCCTTCTGAGAGTACTTCTAAGTTTGTGGGAGTGTCATCCACAATTAAGATTACGCTGGTTTCTGGAGTATGCATTTTGATTCATCCTGATTTGATTAAGGTAGATGTAAAATAGTTATTGTTAAGGTTTAGAGGTCTGTTCAGTTTGCTTTAAATATTTTTCAATGAAAACTTGAATTTTTTCAATTTGAAAATCTTCCGCTAATCGATCGATCTCTTGAGCAAATGGAGCAAATTTTTCGTCCATTTGTTTGATTTCCTCTGATTGTTTGATAATGGCTTTGACGCGACCTTTCAAAGATAACTCATATAACTGAGCTAGTTCAAGAGGTGGCGGTGGCACAATTTCGATTTTCTTTATTGATGAGTCTTTTTCTGGGTGGGCAATTTTAAAATCTTGAGAGAATGGAATTGTACCCTTTTGTTCATAAATCCATTCCAGTTCTAAATGCGTCTGTAACTTTTCAAATAGGTCAGATGCTTCGACTGGTTTAGGAATAAAATCATCAGCCCCTGCATCTAAACTCTTCTGCTTATCAGCATCGAATACGCTTGCTGATGAGACAATAATTTTCAAATTTTTCCACTCTGGCGAATCTCGTAAACGTTGTATCATTTCAAATCCATTGATAAGTGACATACTGATATCAGTAATAATTAAATGAGGTTGGAACTCGGCAGTTTTTGTTAAACCATCTTCACCATTGTCTGCCTCCGCAACTTCAAAGCCAATGGGTTCGAGTAGATTCGCAATTACAGACCGATTTTCCCAACGGTCATCAACCACTAGGATTTTACGTTTTTCACCTGTGAAACTAATGATGCTTCCTTTTTGAGAAGCTCTAGCTACCGTAGCCCATTCTCTTGCTTGAGAAATCTCAGCAACAAACCAAAAAATACTACCTTTTTCAGCTTGACTTTGTACATTTATAGTGGCTCCCATCAGCGAAACAATTTTCTGACTGATAGTCAATCCCAGCCCAGTTCCTTCTGATTGCTTTTGGATATTGCCAACTTGCTCGAAGGGTAAAAATATCTTTTCTAGTTGCTTGCTATCCATGCCCACACCAGTATCTTCAACTAGGAAGCGAATCTTCTGAATCGGTAATTCTTTCGCTTCGACATTGCCTACTATATCAACTTTAAACGTGACAGTACCTTTGTCAGTAAACTTAATTGCATTGCCTAACAAATTAATCAGAACTTGTCGCAATCTTTTTTCATCAGTATCAATGCCAATCGGTAATTCTGCATCGGGTTGATAAATAAAGTTTATACCTTTTTGTTCTGCTTTAATTCGACAAATTTCAGCAACACCCTGAAGGAAAGAAGGAAAATGAAAATTTGTAGGATACAATTCCATTTTCCGGGATTCAATTTTTGAGAGGTCGAGAATATCGTTAATTAGAGTTAGTAAGTGTGAGCCGCATTGGCTAATAATACTAATACCTTTGAGTTCCTTCTCTGTCATAGTTTTTGAGTTTTGAAGGATTTGGGCATAGCCTAAAATACCGTTGAGGGGAGTACGTAGCTCATGGCTCATGTTAGCAAGAAATTCGCTCTTGGCTATGTTAGCACTATCAGCTGCTTCTTTTGCTCCTTTTAATTCGATAGTGCGTTCTTCAACTCTAATTTCTAACTTTTCATTGGTTGTTGCTAATGCCATAAAAGACTCGCGTAACTGCTGCGCCATGCGATTAAAGGATTGAGCAAGAACATTGAGTTCATTAACATGGGATTGTTCTACTTTATGCTCAATCTCTCCATCCGCAAAATCAGCTAACGCGGCTTGTTGTGCTAGTGCTTCGCTTGCTTGACTCAATCGTAGAATTGGTTTTGTAATCCATCGAGATGTATAAAATGCCAGTAAAGTTGCTAGTCCCAAAGCTAGCAAACACAATAAAATTGTTGAATGAGTATTAGCATCAATCTGACCCATAAAATCAGCTTCAGGTACTGCGACAACCATCAACCAATCTATTCCTAAGTTATCTTGCCAGGGTGTTACCTGAACAAATTGACGTTTCCCTTTTACCAAAAAGTCCAGTTGCTGGACACCCTGAATTTTGCTGAGGTTACCAAACTTCTCGGTCAAATGTTTTGCAGTTGCTCGGAGCAAAGGGTCTTTGCTGTCCAATGCTTTTAAGCGTTGGGGTTTATCATTTACTACGGTAAAAGGTTCCTCATTGCTAGAACTTGCTATTAATAGTCCGTTGCGCTCTAATATAAAAGTCTGTCCTGATGGACTGACTTTCAATTGCCGTAAGAAATCACTAATCTGTGAAAGGCGCTGTTCAACGGCAATTACACCCTGTAGTTTTCCAGTTTTTTTATCGTAAATAGGGCGACTGGTTGCTACAGATAGGGCGAATGGTGGTACTGTCCAATTATAAACGGGACTCCAAACAGCTTTACCCTGTTTAGCGGCTTCTGAATACCAACCTTCTTGTGTCATGTCAAATTTTCCCCAGTCTTTAAGAATCTTTGTGCGATTACCTTTGCTATCTATTCCCCAGTTATACAAATTCGCATTGAGATTTAGCTCTGGGTTGACCTCATCAATGGTGATGATTTTACCTTCGTAGTTGTATCCAGTTGATGCAAGTTTTCCTGAAGTACCACCATAAAGAATATATGGAACCTCAAATGTCATGATTTGTCGCCAAAAATAATGTCCCAACGCTTTTGTGTCTTCCGTATCTATTAACCCTAATTCAATGGCATCCCAGTTAACTTGAACAACCCGACGAGGAGTTGTCATATAACTATCGAGGTGCTGGTCAATGCGTTCGCTCACTTCTTTCCGCAAACGACTTGCTAAGTCATTAACGGCTTTTTGTCCATTACGTAGTGAGAGATAACCAGTCAACCCCACGGCAGCAAAAATTTGCAAGACAAAGGGGACAATTAAAATCAGATGGAGGGAAACTTTTTGAGGCTTTTTAGATGTAGACGATTCATTCGGGATGCTCTCTGATAACATAAAACTAGGTTTAATATTTCATTCACACTTATGTCGCTTAATACTTAGGTAAAATTATAAAAATCAACATTACGATTCTTGCTTTTTGCAAAAATTGGTGGAAATTTATATTGGTATCAAGCTATGAATATAGTTCCCAGATTCTTCTCATAACTCACATCATCAATTTCAGTAATTTCAAGTTAGAGTTATGAGTCTTCCATGACACTTTTTATTACGATTTCCAGATAAAAATTATAAACCTTAGTTACTATCGGTTTTATAAATCTAGGCTTAGTAGTAGGAAATCTTAGCTAAAACTGCATGTGCTACTACTATACATGTATTTATTGCCTCGCATTATCAAAGAGCGCTAATTGCGTCCTCCGACTTGCCGAATTATGAACTAGTGCTTCATCATACTTGTAATGCTAGCGTAAAGACGTTTGAATTTTTTAGCTGTTTTCCATTTTCGCCGCCTGTACGAGGAATTTTTTACTGGCATCTTGGGGCGCAAGAGAATTAAAACGATAGTAGTATTAACACAAAATATGTAGACAGGGAGAGCGCTGAGTGTAATAGACCAATGCTCTATCGTCAAAAGGTTGAGTAAACTTCCTACTGAATACAGCGTCCAAGAAAAAAGATTTTCTGTCTCCGGATTGTAGTAAGACTTTTTAAGTGTGGGTAGCGCAGCCATCACATCAATTGTTATATTGATTAGCACTGCGAGAAAGGGTGATTTAAAATACCACCAAAGTAATAAACTAATGCCAGCACTGAAAAGACACATCCTGTCAAAGCGATTCCAGCCTCCTTCACCATACTTAATCGAAAGAATCGCAATCACGAGCTGACCAATGACAGCACAGGCTAGTGCCCATATTGTGCTACCACCACCAGTAGAGTAATAGCTTGCACAAATTATGACTCCAATAGTTACCCAAATCCACCAGCTTGCTCTGTTCGGTCGAGTCTTACCCTGAAGAATCGTAATAATGTAAGGTACGGAATAGAGAAAGCACAGAAGACTTGCGATTACGCCAATCGTTGCTTGCCAGTGAGACATTTGAAGTTATCCTGCTTAAAGTAAATTTTAACTTTGGCAGGCACCCGATCTTTGTCACGTCAGAAAGCTTAAAAAATAGATGGCAGTATATTAAGTTCTAGAAATTAAGTACTGCTAAAAAATGTTTTACGCTTTCCCCCATGACAGAAAAATTAATACAACGTTATAAATGAAACATCAACTGCGCCGTAGTAGTTTTCAGTTGATGTTTCCCCTTCATCTACCGCCAGCCCTTGCCCTGCAAATAGGCGGGCTACGCGAAATCGATGGTAGTTAATTAACTGTTGGGATAGAGGAATGTAACATTTATTCTCATTATTTTGATTTTGCGAAAAATCTCCATCTAGTTCGTGCAAGCTATGCCAGGGACATTTCATCACTGAATGGTGTGCGTTGTGGTAGCCAAAATTTAGAAGTAGCAAATTTAACCAATTATAACGGCGAGATAGCAGCGTTGAAAAGGTATTTGCCTGTTCGTGGTCGCGGTTGCGTTTTGGTAAAGGCGTACCTGGGGGAACTGCCTCGTAAGTATGTTGGAATGCATCAGTCCAGCGTAGGACTGTTATCATGCCAACATAACAGAGGAAGTAGAGTAGTAAAGCCTTAAGAGAAGCTAACCCCAGCACAGTAAACAACCCGGTTCTGATGGCAAAAATTATTGCAATACGTCCTTGGTCGTCTCGGCGTTGAAGATTCCACCAAGGAGCGGAAATAAACCGCCAGCGCGACCAAAATGCAACAATCGGGAAGTAAAGCCACTCTAGTACCGCAATACCTTGACGGATTAATCGCGGTTGTCGCTGCATTGCAGCAGCTATATC
>JANNFJ010000542.1:0-3633 GCA_031379725.1 Calothrix sp. OTE_75_metabat_31 | reverse complement strand
ACTATTTCTCCCTATCCACCGGGAGGTAGGGGCACGAGACATCGTGCCCGTAGGCCATTTCAGCTCCACGAACAATATGACCCCACGCATGATTATTTTTCCCTATCCCACCGGATTTGGGGCACGATATATCGTGTTCCGCAGGTCAACCCTACAACAAGTCACATTACACAATAGTCCTATTTTTGCACCTTTTAGAAATATATTTTCTAACTATGGATAGAGGTGCATCTTTATACAAAACTTTTTTCCAAAAGTCCGTGTTAAAAATAATTTACAATCAAAAAAAAAGACACATCTAACGAAAGAATCTTCATATAACAAGTGCATTAAATTTAGTAGGCTTTAGTCATACGAGGTTTGTGACTGACGGCTAATTTAATTTGAAAATTTAAAACGACGGTAATTTAACTAGGGGAAATTTTTATTACTTTGCTTCCCTATTCCAATATCTGTTGTCAACGCACTTTAATAATTTTATACTCACAGTTTCAGGGTTTATAGTTAAGAGCTAGATGGCATCTAAGCTTATAACTAAAAACTAATGGGTAATCGTTACGAGTAATTTATGATTTTTGATACACATTCTTACACAACATCTGGCGGCGTGCGCGTGTCGCGTGCTGCAACCCAAGTCAAGATAGATACAGCACTTGAAGATATTGCATTTTACCTAAATTCCCAACGTGGGGGCTTGCTAACTAGTAGTTACGAGTATCCCGGACGTTACAAGCGTTGGGCAATTGGGTTTGTAAATCCCCCTCTGGAATTGGCAACGCGGGATAAAAATTTTACAGTCAAAGCACTGAATGAACGCGGTCAAGTTCTGATTTCATTAATTTACGACCGGTTGTTAGCGCATTCGCAATTAGAGAATGTTAACACATCTGACAACTTGATAACTGGTAGTGTTAAATCGACTACTCAAGTTTTCACTGAGGAAGAACGGAGTAAACAACCTTCAGCGTTTACCGTCATCCGCGAGATTTTACATATTTTTGCTAGCGATGAAGACGAAAATCTGGGTTTGTATGGTGCATTTGGTTACGATTTGGTATTTCAATTTGAACCGATTGAACAGCAATTGCAACGTCCAGATGACCAACGCGATTTAGTTTTGTATTTGCCCGACGACTTGGTTATAGTTGATTACTATTTACAACGTGCGTTTCGATTGCAGTATGATTTGGAAACCGCATCTGGTAGCACTGTAAATTTACCGCGCACAGGTGAATCAATCGATTATAAAGGTAAATGCAATCAACCCTCCCATTCATGCGACCATGCAAGGGGAGAATATGCTAGCCAACAAGTTGGTGCGGCGCTAGATTATTTCCGACGGGGTGACTTATTTGAAGTAGTTCCAAGTCAAAGCTTTTTTGAAGCTTGCGAGGAAGCACCGAGTAAATTATTCCATACCCTCAAAGAAATTAATCCCAGTCCCTATGGGTTTATCTTTAACTTGGGTGGTGAATATATAATTGGTGCTTCACCCGAAATGTTTGTAAGAGTCGAAGGTCGGCGCGTTGAAACCTGCCCAATCAGCGGTACGATTGTGCGGGGACAAGATGCGATCGCGGATGCTGACCAAATTCGTCAATTACTCAATTCCTACAAAGACGAATCCGAGTTGACGATGTGTACCGATGTTGACCGCAACGACAAATCCCGAATTTGCGAACCAGGTTCAGTGCGAGTGATTGGTCGCCGTCAAATCGAATTATATAGCCATTTGATTCATACTGTAGACCATGTAGAAGGTTTACTTCGACCCGAATTTGATGCATTAGATGCATTTTTGAGCCATACTTGGGCAGTAACCGTCACAGGTGCGCCGAAACGTTCCGCAATCAAATTTATAGAACAGCACGAACGCAGCGCCCGCAGATGGTACGGTGGGGCAGTTGGCTATCTCAACTTTAACGGTAACTTGAATACCGGATTAATATTGCGGACAATTAGATTGCAAGATGCGATCGCCGAAGTTCGAGTGGGTGCTACAGTACTTTACGACTCCATCCCCCAAGCTGAGGAACAGGAAACAATTACCAAAGCTGCGGCATTATTTGAAACGATTCGACGTGCTAAACTCAAGTCAATCGAAGCGGTTAAAGTAATTTCAAATAATTTCATCACGAATATACCCGATGTCGAACCAGGAAAACACGTCCTCCTCATCGACTACGAAGATTCCTTTGTCCATACACTTGCCAACTACATTCGGCAAACAGGTGCAACAGTCAAAACCCTACGACATGGGTTTGACGAATCAGTTTTCGACAGCGAAAAACCCGATTTAGTTGTATTGTCCCCCGGTCCTGGCAGACCTAACGATTTCAAAGTCCCCGAAACTGTCCTTACCTGTGTACGTAAAAACATTCCCATCTTCGGAGTTTGCTTAGGCTTGCAGAGTATTGTCGAAGCATTTGGCGGGCAATTGGGAGTTTTAGATTATCCCCAACATGGTAAACCTTCAAAGGTAGTTATCAAAGATACCAAGAGTACCTTATTTAACGGTTTACCCGAATCCTTCACCGTCGGACGCTACCACTCACTATTTGCCCTAAAAGAATTATTACCTGCACAACTTCGCATTACAGCAATGTCCGAAGACGACGTAATCATGGCAATCGAACATCAAACATTGCCAATTACAGCCGTACAATTCCACCCCGAATCCATTATGACCTTGGGTGACGAAGTTGGACTAGCAATGATTAAGAATGTAGTCAGTAAGTATACGCGATCGAAAGAACCATTAACCATCCATTGAGTATGTGGGGGTGTAGGGTGTAAGGAAGATAAAAAGAGTAAATTAAATAATGCTTTTTACTCCAAATATCCTTTCCTCCCTACTCCCCTATCCTCCCCTGTACCCTACACCCTACACCCATTCATGAAAACAGACACACGTCCCCGTCATATCCTCGATGAAATAGTGCTGTACAAACAGCAAGAAATTATTCAGCTTCAGCAGCAACAATCATTAACAGACCTGCAAAACCGATTAAATGCGGTTCCAACTCGTAACTTTTTAGCAGCATTACAACAAAACCCACACAAACCAAGCTTGATTGCCGAAGTCAAGAAAGCATCGCCGAGTCGGGGTATAATCCGAGATGATTTTAACCCAGTTGCGATCGCGCGTGCATACGAACAAGGTGGTGCAGCTTGTCTATCAGTCCTCACCGACCAAAAATTCTTTCAAGGCAGCTTCGACAACCTTCGTAATATCCAAGCATCAGTTCAAATTCCCCTACTTTGCAAAGAATTTATCATCGACCCCTATCAAATCTATCTTGCACGAACCTGTGGTGCTGATGCAGTATTATTAATAGCTGCTATATTAACCGATGAAGAACTTCAAGCATTCCTGAATATAATCCAAAGTTTGTCCATGACTGCATTAATTGAAGTTCACACCCTAGAAGAACTCGACCGGGTACTCAAACTCGATAACGTCAACCTAATTGGTGTAAACAACCGTAACCTGGAAACCTTCACTGTTGACATTACCACAACTAAACAATTATTAAGCCAACGACAGCAGGAATTACAGACTAAAAAAATTACCCTCGTCAGCGAATCAGGACTCTATACCCCCGCAGACTTATCTCTTGTGGCTTCTTCAGG
>JANNFJ010000526.1:0-3022 GCA_031379725.1 Calothrix sp. OTE_75_metabat_31 | reverse complement strand
AAGTAAAAACAGTTTCCAGGTAATGGTTCCTCTTCAAATATTGGTTGTTCGCTACCTTCCCAAAAAGCATCAGATTGACGGTTCCAGGTATTAGTTATTCTTTCCCGTAAAGATTGGGGCATTTCTTCTACAGTCAACGCTGTTAAAACATGTTGTAAACGGGGTTTTGCAATAACTAAAGGAGAATCAGTACTAAAAGTAATAGCTTCTGTTGTTTCAGTTCGTACCGTTGAAACCTCAATTCCTTGTGGAATTGTGTAAGTTTCCGGCAAGTCAGAACTTAAATAAAAAGTTAAATTCGTGCGTGCTGGAGCTGGTGGTTGGAGACGAATGCCCAGTAATTCCAGAAAAGCAACATAATTTTTACGAGGGACTTGATTAAACCTAAGTAGCATTTGGTCGGTTAACCAAGCAAAGAGTTCAACCAGAGTAATTCCAGGGTCACTTAGATTATGGTCTGTCCATTCGGGGCAGTAGCGAGGAATACGCATAATGCACTCTTCCACCAAATCGTCGAAGGTGCGGTCATCCAAATTTGAAGAAGGTAATTTAGGTAAAAAGTTAAATTCCACAGTTTTATTTTAGATTTTTGGATATCAATACTGCAAGGGATATAACAGTTCCCAACCAGGTAAGGTATATACGTAGGGGCGCAAGGCATTGCGCCCTGATCTTGGTGGCATTGCGCCCTGATCTTGGTGGCATTGCGCCTGATCTTGGTGGCATTGCGCCTGATCTTGGTGGCATTGCGCCCTCATGGTGGCATTGCGCCCTGATCTTGGTGTAAAATGGCTGTACCTCACACAGGTTGAGAAAGGCTATCAGGGGAGTGAAGGGGAAAAGAAATAGAATTTTGATAGTAAAGATTTTGCCCCTTTTCCCTCTCCCTCAAAAAGTATTCAACCTGCCCCTACTGCGCCGAAATTAAATAAAAAGGATAAACAAAGCTGTAAACATCAGGAAAATCTTTGAGTTTGTATTTGATAATAATATCTACTCTGCCACGTATTGGGTCAGGGTCAGCGCGAACATCATTAAGAATAATACGCGGTTCCCAAACTTCCAAAGCTTCTGTTACATACATCCGAATTTGCAGTAAGGTCTCGCTATTCAAGGGAGCAAACGCCAATTCTGACAAACGACACCCAAAGTCAGGCCGATAAACCCGTTCTCCTACACTAGTGCGAAGAACAATCCAAATCGACTCTTTGACTTTCTCGTCCTCACTGCTAAACTTTATCCCACCTTGCAAATTTAATTGCAGTGGAAAAGCCCAACCCCTCCCTAAGTATTCTCGCCGCTGACCATAAACGGGATTTGGCATTTAGGCGACCTCCGCAGTAGATACTACATATACATCTAAAATATTGGGACAGAAGATATAAACCTATTCGCCAAAGGTCGAGTTTCCCCTTCCCCCTTTGTTTATGGAATTGGTTTCGGTCCTGTTATTGGTGTAGTCATTGTAATTGGTCCTAAAGTAGTAGTTAGTGTCATAGTTCCAGCGGTAATCGCTAAAAGACCAGGTGTAGTAATTGTAATAGCACCACCTGCGGTCATAGTTATCGCTGCACCAGATGTCATACTCATTGGGCCTAGCGAACTCATGCTCATAGTTGCGCCTGCCGTTGAACTAATAGCTAAGGCTGTGGAGGAAATAGAAGCTGTAGCCATATTACTAATAGTGGCGTTTGCTTTGATACTGATACTGCCAGTACGGTCATTAACAAGTATTCTCTGTCCTGCTGATGTTTCTATTTCTATAAACTTTTTAGTATCATTGATACTAATTTTGTTTCTACCTATTGTTTCAATATATACACCTGTATTACTAGCGGCTTTATCTTCATCTACAAACTGTAATTGATGTCCAACACGGGTTTTCAAGGTTCGCAGCCGAACTCGACCGCCAACTACACTATCTATTACAGGAGTTGGTGGTGCATCTTTTCCGTTCCAGACTGCACCAATAATATAAGGTCGGTGAATATCACCATGTTCAAAACCAACCAACACTTCATCGTTAATTTCTGGTAGCCAATCTGTACCACGGTTAAGACCTGCTCCTGTTGATACCACTCTTGCCCAGTAACTCTCATGTTCTTCGGTGAGGGTGGGAAACTTAACTTTAACGCGACTCAATCCTTTGGGGTCTTGATTATTAGTGACAATTCCTACTAAAAATGTTTGCCCTGGTTGTAAACGTGTTTGTGGTGATATTGAGTTGTATAAATTACCAGAGCGCAAACCTCTAACGCTAAATTCCGTAGTATAAACTCGCTGGCTATAAAAATGACGTGTTTCCGTAATGTAATACTTACCGCTAAAGCGATCGCCCATGTTTTGTAGAGTTACAAATCTACCCGGTCGAATTTTGGGATTACCTTCAGCTTTGGCATCTGCATAAACAAATTCTCCGCCTAATTCATCACATAAGGACTGAGCCATTACTTCTGCTTCTTTGGCACTAAAAACGGGTTTATCTACAACAGTCATTTTCGGAGGTCTGCTAATATTGAACTTATTACTGCTAGTACTTCCTTTTTGATTGCCAGTATTAGTTATTACCACTTCTGAGTTAGCCGTAGAAGTAATTAAATTCTTCTGTGTGTAGTCCCAACTACGCACTTCAACCGCACTCACTTGTTCTGCACTGGTAACGCGAGTACTAAAGCTGCTAATTTCATCTAGCCACTTCAGTTCTACAGCTTCTTGAGCTTCTGGTTTACGAAAGTTAATTTTGCCATCTTCAATAAAAAGTTCAAAACCAATACGAGCAGCTCTTTCTCGCAAAAATTCCATATTAGTTTGATTTTCTTGAAAAACATACTCGTGAGCTTCACCACTTGGGTCTATTTTTCCAAGTTGTATACCTGCTTCTTGAGCTATTTTGCGTACTATATCGCTGTCAGTATTATTCAAAAAAGAGCGATTTTGCCGTCCTCTATGCAGCCGATGCGAGGTATCGTAACCGCGAACTATTATAGGTGCCTCAGATTTATTATTAAAATGAACTTCAATC
>JANNFJ010000503.1:0-1796 GCA_031379725.1 Calothrix sp. OTE_75_metabat_31 | reverse complement strand
ATTCCCACTCTCCCCCTCTCTCCTACTCCCTACTCCCCCCTCTCTCATTTATGCAACGTCTCGAAGTTGAAAAACGCGCTATTTTTATTGGTTTAGCAGGCAGTCACGGCTATGGATTGAACCGTCCCGAATCAGATTTGGATTATCGAGGCGTATTTATTGCCCCCAAACAATACTATTTAGGTTTTAGTACCATTGAGCAAAAAGATAGTGGGTGGGATACCGAATCGGGGATGCTGCCATTTTTGGATGGGAACAAAGATACTGTTCTTTACGAATTACGCAAAATCATTCAGCTACTGTTGGGGGCAAATCCCAACGTTCTGGAATTGCTGTGGTTACATCAATATCCCCTACTTACACCAGTTGGACAGCATTTAATTAATCATCGCAAATTATTTTTGACAAAAAAAGTCAAGCATACTTACTCAGGTTATGCTTTTGCCCAAATCAAAAAAATGGAGAGTCACCGCAAGTGGCTATTAAACCCACCCAAAACTAAGCCGTTGCCAGGTGACTATGGCATTACCGACGAACAACCCCTGGCAAAAGAAGAACTCAATGCCTTTCTCGAATATCTATATTTACTAATTCGGGGACGAATCGAATTTTTAGAGGAATCAGAACAGCTATATAAACTCCTAACAGCGGAAATCGACTTTAAAGGTGTTCTCAAGCAATATACGTTGCCCGACGAAACCTTGGAATTAACCCAAAAGCTGACAAATAGTCGTAAAGACTTTATTCGACTGCTACAAAAAAGCCAAAGCTATCAAGTTGCACTACGAGAATGGAAGGCTTACCAAGCTTGGCAAGAAAACCGCAACCCCGCAAGGGCAGAAATGGAACGTAAATCAGGTTTTGACCTCAAACATGGTATGCACTGTATACGATTATTACGTAGTGGGCTAGAAATTTTACGGACAGGAGCAATCGTTGTAGACCGTCGAGATGCAGGAGATGCGGAGGATTTACGAGCAATTATTAGCGGCGAATATTCTTACGACCAAGTAACAAAAATGGCAGAAAATTTAGTCGAAGAAATGGATAAAGCTTACGAAGAATCAAGTTTACCAAATCGACCCGATTTAGAGCAAATCAACGAATTATGTATTGAATTGGTGGAAATGCATGGGTGGGGGGAAAATTAGGGAGGACTGTACTTTTCAGGAATTTCAAAATACTGATAATAAATATTACTTTTTATAACTTAAAAATCAATATTATTACTATTTACAATAGTCAGATGATATCTAATATTCAACTACCTTTAAGTCCTATTCTTTTTATCTAAAATCGCTCGTTTAGCCTAAATTCCAATAGCATATTGGTATCAACTCAAATAGCAGTTGATGTAAAGTTACTTCAGTCAATGAAAGGAAGAAACAATGAATATTTCAGACTTGAATTACTTGGAAACATCAGAAGAATCAAAGAGCCTTCATGGTGGTAGCGGACATGGCTATGGCAAAGGTGACAGCTATGGCTATGGAAAAGGTAAAGGTAGAGACAAAGATAAAGACAAAGACAAAGACTATGGGCATGGAAAAGGCAAGGGCTATGGCTATGGTTATGGTCATGGTCGTGGTTATGACCACGACTAATTATAATTTTGAAATTTAGCGGGCTTCTACTTATAAAAACCGCACAGTGCGGTGTGTAGATTCGCTTTTTTGGATAAGTGTCCTAGATATCTAAAATGTAAGGTAAAAAGGACACGAATATTTTTTGCCGCGATTATCTTTGTATGAAAGAAAAACACTATACGATTTCTCGATGGATCAACCAGTTTTGGC
>JANNFJ010000458.1:0-1836 GCA_031379725.1 Calothrix sp. OTE_75_metabat_31 | reverse complement strand
CTTTAGCTGCTGTTCCGCACAAAAATACTTCGTCGGCAATTAACAATTCTGATTTATCAATAGGTCTTTCGGTAACTTGAAAACCCATATCTCTAGCAATTATCATCACGCTATCACGGGTAATTCCTTCTAAAATATCTTGTTCAAATCCAGGGGTAAATATCTGCCCATTTCTAACAATAAAAATATTCATCCCTGAAGCTTCGCTAACTTTGCCTTGGGAATTCATCAAAATTGATTCATCAAAACCAGATTCTATAGCTTCGGTTTTTGCTAGGGAAGAAGTAATGTAAGCAGCGCTGATTTTACCTCGCAATGGGAAACTTACATCAGTTTGTCGGTACCACGAACTGAACCGACAAGTAACTCCATCCGGTGACGAATATTCACCTAATTCCATCCCGTAAACAAAAAAATCTTTATCAATATTATGCAAACGTGGGGCAATTCCTAAATCTGCAGTGTAAACAAAGGGACGAATATAAAAGGAAGTCGAGGGTTGATTTTTTTTAACAAAATCAATAATTGTTTCTTGAATCTTTTGGGCAGGTAAATCGTAGTGCAAAAACCTAGCACTAGTACTCAATCTCTGGCAATGTCGATCGAGCCTAAATAACAAAATTTGTGAGGGGTTGTTAGGGTCAGGAATACCGCGTAAACCACCTAAAGCACCCGTTCCATAATGTAGCGCATGGGTTGCAATGGAGATTTTTGCATCTGTAAAAGGGATAAATTTATTTTCAAAGTACGCGATTGGTAAAAAATTGTACATGAGAAACGCTACAGCTTGTGTCTTCGTTGATTATGGCATTTTACGCCAAATAATAGCCTAGCGATTAAATCACGCTTATTTTTATGACCACTACCATCTTAGACGGGTATTAGTCATCTGTTGCGCTGAGGCTAACCTATATCTTAACAATTTTTTACAGAATCCGAATTCGTACCATTTTATTCAACAAACCATTATTAGGCATCGTAGGATAGGCATCTTGCCTGTCCTACGAACATACATGCTAATCGAGTAACCACATTGGAGACGAATTGCTCTTAGATTCTTCGATTGCTTTAGTCGGGGTTCTATCTATAGGACGATGCGATAATGCATGATGTGATTTTCTATAGTCGGACGCTGGTTTATGAGTTTCTTTAGGTGGCTTGGCTAAAGCAACTTGTTGTTGTTGCTGCGATCGCTCTTTTTCTTGTTCTTTTTCTTGTTCAAGTTGAGCTAAGGCATTCTTTAAGCTGGTAATCTCATCGCTAAGTTGCGAATTCGATTCTGCAAGCTGGACGGCAGCGTTTTTTGCGTCTTGAACTTCTTTTTTCGCTTGTTTGATTTCTTTAGATAGGCTTTCCGCTTTCGAGCGATGTTCTTCGAGTGCTGATTCTAACTTATTAACTTCTTTTTGTAAATTTGCTTCGTTTTGACGAGCCTGCGTAAGTAATTCATTTAATTCATTAATTGCTACTTCGGAATCAGGCTCAGTAACAGTCGGTTTAGAAGGAGTTTTATCCTCTACAACTTCCTGACTCTTTGATTCTATTGGCAATGCTGCACTACTTTCTTCGCTGTCATCCGAAGTTGTCACTGGTGTAGCAGTTACATCAATCGTTGATGGCGATTTTGTTACTTCATCTTGTACCAAGTCAGCGAGACGTCTCTTAACCATTATGTTCTCCAATCACGTTGAATTTCTTCGGCAACGCGGCGATAATCTGATTCCGCCTCGCGTCCATTTTTTCCCCGCCATTGCGTCACTGACACACCTTCGAGTGCTGCTCGTTCGTGAGCTTTATAAATGCGGATAAAAGCATTACAAGCGGGAATTCCTAACT
>JANNFJ010000443.1:0-10113 GCA_031379725.1 Calothrix sp. OTE_75_metabat_31 | reverse complement strand
AATGATATTTGCGTTCATAACACTAGCTTTGCCATCAATATAGCACATTATATTGCTGGTTCGATGCGAATGCCAGTTGCAATTTTTAGCTTAGAAATGTCCAAAGAACAATTAGCACTGCGGATGCTATCAAGCGAAGCTAGAATCGAAAGTAGTTATTTACGCAGCGGACGGATTAGCCAAAACCAATGGGAAGATTTAACTCGCGGTATTAGTACGCTGCAAGATATGCCGATTTATATTGATGATACCCCAAATATAACTATTGGTGAAATGCGGAGTCAAGCCCGAAGATTGCAAGCAGAAAAAGGCGTAGATTTGGGATTAGTTTTGATAGATTACTTGCAATTAATGGAAGGAGGTGGCGATAATCGCGTACAAGAATTATCAAAAATTACCCGTCAAATTAAAGGTTTAGCACGGGAATTAAATGTGCCAGTTCTCGCCCTTTCACAGTTGAGTCGAGGTGTCGAAGCACGGACAAATAAGCGACCGATGCTATCAGATTTAAGAGAATCGGGATGCTTAACAGGTGATAGTTTGGTAACAATGGCAGATAGCGGTATACAAATACCAATTAAGGAATTAGTTGGTAAATCTGGTTTTGCTGTTTGGGCACTCAATGAAGCTACAATGAAGCTAGAAAGAGCCATTGTTAACAATGCTTTTTGTACAGGTGTAAAACCTGTATTTACCTTGAAAACTAGATTAGGACGTACAATTCGCGCAACTGGCAATCATAAGTTTTTAACTATTCAAGGTTGGTGCAGATTAGATGAATTAGAACCAGGTTCACGCATCGCTAACAACCGGAAATTGCCTGTTTCCGACTGCTTGCAACAGTCTACAACTAATGTGGAAATCTCTAAAATAGCTACAAGCAAAATCCAAGCTCAATTAGAAAATGCATATTGCGGTACAAGGGTTTACGAGCAACAAAATGTCTGCCTTGATATAGCTTTTGACATTGCTAAAGCTCAATCTGATAACCTAAATCAGTTATCAACAAGTGATATTTACTGGGATGAAATTATTTCAATTGAGCCAGATTGCGAAGCTGAAGTCTATGATTTAACAGTTCCCAAACATCATAATTTCCTAGTTAACGGTATTATCGCTCATAATAGTATTGAACAAGACGCGGATTTAGTATTAATGTTATATAGAGATGAATATTATTCTCCAGATACTCCTGAACGGGGTATAGCTGAAATCATTATTGCTAAACATCGACACGGACCAACAGGAATCGTAAAACTTTTATTTGACCCGCAATTTACTCAGTTCAAAAACTTAGCACGACCAAATTATTAAACAGTGTTGGCTGTTAGCTGTTGGCTTTTAAAAGTTAAGATTTCAAAATTTTAGAGAAAGTTACGAGTTAAGAATTAACAATTAAGAATTGTAAGTAAAGTTACAACAGCGAAAAATTATTTAATAAATTTTTCACCGCTAGCTGGTAGCAGTTAGCTGCTAACCGCTACCAGCTAACAGCTACACTCTTAACCTGCTTTCAATAATTCCACGTCAAAAATTAGGGTTGCATTAGGAGGAATAACACCACCCGCACCACGAGAACCATAACCTAATTCGGGGGGGATGATTAATTGACGACGACCACCGACTTTCATTGTACTCAGACCTTCATCCCAACCTTTGATAACTTGCCCAGCACCAAGTTTAAAATCAAAAGGCTGATTGCGATCGCGCGAACTATCAAATTTAGTTCCGTCTTCTAAAGTACCTGTGTAGTGAACAGTAACTTTTTGCCCTTTTTCAGGGGCCGCACCTGTTCCTTCTTGAAGTTCTACGTATTTCAACCCTGAAGGGGTAGTTACAGTATTTGCATCTGACATATCTTTACTCGCTATTAAGGTCTTGTTTTGATCAATTACAGAAGTAAGTGCTTGTGTAGCTTGAATTGGGGCTGCGATCGCAGGGTCCTGACCACCGCTAATTTGCGATAGCACCAAAACCGCAACACAAGCCAGCATCAAACCCACACTGATAAAAATTGCTTTCACTTGGGAGTCCTCCCTACTTAGACGGTAGAAAATGAAATTACCTGTAGGACAAAACTTAGTTTAAATCACAAATGGCAAAAAATATCCCTCCCCGGATGATTGGGGAAGGAAATACTTCGATTTTTTTCCAAAATAGCGCTTTCCTAACGCCACAGTTTATTCTCTAAATCGCGCACTTGACGCTCTAAACGGTCAATTCTACCGCGCAACTCGTCCGCTTCCGACTGTCGGGCTACGCCCAAATCCTGCATCATATTCCGCATTTGCCGCTGCATAGTCCCTTCCCAGTTGCCCTGCTCGGACTTCATTTGCTGTAGCATATCATCCATTACAGCTTTGGCTTGTTCTGGGTCAAGCTTGCCATCTTTAACCAACTTATCGCTGGCTTCCTTGAGCTTTTCTGCCATTACTGAGGTTGTACCAATGCCCAGCATCACTAGCTGTTGCATCCAATTCCCGTTATCCATAATTATTTCCTATGGTTACTTTCTATTTAAAGAACGCATCTACTTAAGGCGATTGTAAGTCAGATTCATTGAACCATATGTGTTGATAACCATACAGCTAAGATTCGCTTTACCTGCATCTGTGTTGGCTTGTTAACAAAATGTTAAATAAATTGGTAATGTGAGTTACGTAAAGAAACCCAGCTTCGTCGAAGAAACTGTGTTGATGAGGTTGGCAAACTAGTATAGGGAAGATTAAGACGTGGTAATCGAGTTACTAAAATTCAAAGTCCCTTCAGAGCAACGAGAAAAATATATTCAAAAAGATGCAGAAATTTGGACGGCAGCACTTGCTAAGTATCCAGGGTTTCTAGGAAAACAAGTATGGATTAATCCTAATGCACCCGAAGAAGTTACTTTTGTGATTCACTGGGCAACAAGGGAAAATTGGAAAGCAATACCGCAAAACGAGTTAGATATTATTTCCAAAAATTTTGATACCGCAGTCGGCTTTAGTGCCGAAATGGTCGAGTCATCTGAATATCAAGTCCGTAAATTTCCTTAATTATCAATAAAGTTTGATTAATTAAATACGTTACACGTAGGTTAGGCGTCCCGCCTGACATGCTTGAATGCACAGGCGGGACACCTATGCTACGGATGCGGCTTTAATACAATCCTTTTACCCAATGCCATTCTTGAGCTAATCCCTCTGTGAGTGCAACTTGTGGCTGCCATCCCATCAGTTTTTGTGCCTTTGATATATCTGCGGCTGTGTGTCGTGCATCACCTATTGCTTTCTCAATGTGGTTGCGCTTAATCGGTTTCCCTACCACTTCTTCCATCGTGTTGAGAACATCCGATAAAACAACCCTGCTACCACCACCAATATTGATAATTTGCCCAATAACGGACGGTGCAGTTGCTGCAACTAAATTGGCTGCTACAGCATCGCTAACAAAGGTAAAATCTCGTGTCTGTTGCCCATCACCATAAACCGGAATCGCTTCGTCGTCCAAAACCGCCTTGAAAAACTTGTGAAATGCCATATCAGGACGCTGACGGGGCCCGTAAACGGTAAAATAGCGGAGGGCAACGAATGGGACATTAAAGTTTTTGTAATAAAGTCCGCACAACCTTTCTGCCGCTAACTTGGTAATACCATAGGGTGAAACAGGTGCAGGACAAATTTCTTCGTGGGTGGGTAAAGTTTCGGCATCACCGTAAATACTCGAAGTCGATGCAAATACTAATCTTTGGAGGCTTTTGGCATCTTTTGCGGCTTCGAGTAAAATTTGTGTAGCGCTAATATTGCGCTCTGTATAGGAACGAAAACCTTTACCCCAGGAAGCTCGCACTCCAGCTTGGGCAGCTTGGTGATAAACTACGTCAACACCTTGTAGTAGCGAATGCCAGTCTACAAACTGAATATCATTTTCGATTAATTGGAAATTCGGGTGGTTATGTAAATGGGCAACATTCTTGCGTTTGAACATGGGGTCGTAGTAATCGTTAAACTCATCGATCCCAATAACTTGCTGTCCTTGTTTTAACAGCGCTTCTACTAGATGCGAACCAATAAACCCTGCTGCTCCTGTAACTATGCTTTTGGTCATGTTCTTAACTGCGATATCTTTTAATCAATTCCAATATTCAAAGGGTAATCTTTATACCCAGAGAACCGCCATGAATTTACGATTATTTTTTAGCAAACACTCTCAGTAATTTCCGCAGTTTCCTGGAAATTTAAATTACGTGAGAAGTTAGTACAGCAATGCAAAAGTAAAAAGGCAAAACAAAGAAAGATTATTTGACGCGATTTTCAGCTATTCTAACTGATAGCTTTATTTTCACTAGTACAGCATGGCGCAAGTTACCATACTATTTTAAAAATATTTCTATTTTAAAAATATTTCAATTTTGATAAAGTGCGAGCATCTTGCTCGCGTACTATATAAAGCGAGCAAGATGTAAGTCCTGCACGCTGGCGCGATACCAACCCTGCGGGTTCCACGTAGTGGTACGAAGATGGTTGCCAAGGGCATCGCGTACTGTTGAGCAGGAAGTGTTGGATATTTTAGATGATGAAACTTAATATCACCTATCAAAACTTTTGATTGGTTCAAAGAATTCGATTTTTTTTTGGAGAAACCCGGATTCTAATCCTCTGGCTTATAATCAAAATCAAGTAATCGATCCTTAGAATCGCATTTTGGGCTTTGGCAATTTGTTTAATTTATTCAACCCTGGGTGGATTAATTGATGTAATATCAAAAACGGCAAGCCAGCCGCACGAGGTTTATAGGGTGAAAGTTTTAGTTATTGGTAATGGTGGGCGCGAACATGCCCTTGCTTGGAAGTTGCTGCAATCAAAGCAAATCGAACGAGTTTTTTGTGCCCCTGGTAATGGTGGTACGGCAAGTATGGAACGCTGCGAAAATGTGGATGTAGCAGTTGATGATTTTGAAGGAATGAGCCTGCTTGCTCAAACACAAGATATTTCGTTAGTTATTGTCGGTCCGGAAGTGCCCTTAGCTAAGGGAATCACCGATTACCTGCAAGCTAAAGGATTAATGGTATTTGGCCCCAACCGGGCTGGAGCAAAAATTGAGGCAAGTAAAGCTTGGGCTAAGGCTTTGATGCAAGAAGCACATATTCCGACTGCCAAGACTGCGGTATTTACGGAGGCAAATGCAGCGAAGTCCTATGTGCGATCGCAAAGCATTCCCATTGTCATCAAAGCCGATGGATTGGCAGCAGGTAAAGGTGTAACGGTTGCTGACACTATCGAGCAAGCATTCTCGGCAATCGATGCAATTTTTTCCGGGCAGTTCGGCAGTGCAGGCAATTCTGCCGTTATCGAAGAATGTTTAATCGGGCAGGAAGTATCAGTTTTAGCTATAACCGATGGTGTGACAATTCGCCCTTTACTGCCGGCCCAAGACCACAAGCGGATTGGTGAAGGCGATACAGGGGATAATACAGGTGGAATGGGGGCATATGCACCCGCACCGATTGCGACACCCCAGTTGATGGCACGGGTTCAAACCCAGGTGTTAGAAGCCACTATTGCCGCTCTCAAAGCTAAAGGTATCGATTACCGGGGCATACTGTATGCTGGGTTAATGATTGCACCCAATGGCGAATTTAAGGTTTTAGAATTTAACTGTCGATTTGGCGACCCAGAAACGCAGGTAATTTTACCCCTATTGGATACACCTCTCGAAGAATTGATTCTTGCTTGTGTTGAGCAACGTTTGGGAGAAATGCCACCCTTAGCATGGAAGAATGGCGCTTGTGCCACCGTTGTCGCGGCTTCAGGGGGCTATCCAGGGGATTATGTGAAGGGGAAGGTCATTACAGGGATTGCGGATGGGGAAGCGACAGGGGCAACGGTGTTTCACGCAGGCACAAAATTGCAGTCCAAGGAATTACTCAGTGATGGTGGTCGGGTGTTGAATGTGACGGGCATCGGTGAAAATTTTCAGCAAGCAATAGCGCAGGCTTACGCAGGTATTGTTAAAATCCAGTTTGAAGGAATGTATTATCGCCGAGATATTGGGTATAGATTGGGGAAGTAGTGAGTAGAGAGTAGGAAGTAGAAAAGAGGGGGACAAGGGGAGAGGGGGGAGAAGGAGAAAAAAATAGATAATAATTTTTATTCGTAACTCCCAGTTTCTTGCTTCTCACCCTCTCCTTCTTTTTCCTCTCCCCTCTTCCCTACCCCCTACTCCCTACTCCCCACTCCCTAATTTAAGATGCTGGCTTTTTTTACGACTATTCGAGAAGCGATCGCAAACTGGTGGTTGCAGTTTACTCTCCAAACTAAGCTTTTGGCTGCTGCCACATTGGTGGTATCTTTAGTCATGAGCGGGTTGACATTTTGGGCAGTTAATACGATTCAAGTGGATGCACGCCTTAACGATACCCGTTTTGGGCGCGATTTGGGACTATTGCTAGCTGGCAACGTTGCACCATTGATTGCTGAAAATAAATTGACTGAGGTTGCCCAATTTTCGCAGCGATTCTACAGCAGCACCTCTAGTGTCCGCTATATGCTTTACGCTGACGAAACTGGAAATATTTTCTTTGGTATCCCCTTTTGGGAACCAGAGGTAGAAAATTCTCTCACCATCCAACGACGCATCCAGCTTCCCGATGACTATGCTGCTGATGCTGAAAAACCAATGGTAAGGCAACATCAGTCACCCGATGGAGAAGTTACCGATGTTTTTGTTCCCCTTAAAGTCGATGGTAAATATCTCGGTGTTTTGGCAATTGGTATTAACCCCAATCAAACAGCAATTATTTCCAGCAACTTTACTCGTGATGTCACAATTGCTGTATTCATCACGATTTGGGTAATGGTGATTTTGGCAGGGGTAGTTAATGCTTTGACTATCACTAAACCGATTAAAGAATTACTTGTGGGTGTTAAAGAAATTGCCACAGGTAACTTTAAACAGCGTATCGATTTACCGCTAGGTGGAGAACTTGGGGAGTTAATTTTCAGCTTTAATGAAATGGCAGAGCGTTTGGAACGTTATGAAGAACAAAATATCGAAGAATTAACTGCCGAGAAAGCCAAACTTGAAACCCTTGTCTCGACAATTGCCGATGGTGCTGTCTTAATTGACAATAACATGCAGGTGATTCTTGTCAATCCTACAGCACGGCGAATTTTTGCTTGGGAAAACATTGATGTTGTCGGTTGTAATGTCTTGCACCACTTGCCCCTAGCAGTCCAGATGGAAATTACTAATCCGCTGTACGAAATGGCAAGCGGTGAATGCGAAAGCGCCCAATTTCGCATTGCCTTAACTCAACCGATTAAGCGTACTATTCGCATACTTTTAACTACAGTTCTCAATCTGCAACGCGAAAGTATCAAAGGTATTGCAATTACTATTCAAGATATTACCCGCGAAGTTGAACTCAACGAAGCAAAAGGACAATTTATCAGCAATATTTCCCACGAGTTGCGAACTCCACTGTTTAATATCAAAACTTATATTGAAACACTGCACGATTATGGTGAAGATTTGGAAGTTCAACAACGCAAAGAATTCCTCGCAACTGTCAATCATGAAACCGACCGTCTGACTCGTTTAGTTAATGATGTACTAGATTTATCAAAGCTCGAATCTGGTCGCATTTATAATTTAGATGGAGTCGATTTATCCCAAGCTATCGAACAAACGCTGCGTACTTACCAACTTAATGCCAAAGAAAAAGGTATTGAACTGATTCAGGAACTCGAATCTAACTTGCCACTGGTTATAGGTAATTACGATTTATTACTGCAAGTTTTTGGTAATTTAATCGGTAATGCCATGAAATTTACCACATCTGGTGGAAAAGTCGCGTTTCGTGCCTATCAAATTCGGGCAAAAACTAATTCTGCAAATCAATTCTCGCAAGTGCGGATGGAAATTTCCGACACTGGTATTGGTATTGCCACGGAAGACCAAGAAGCTATTTTTGACCGTTTCTTTCGCGTTGAAAACCGCGTTCATACTCTCGAAGGTACGGGTTTAGGCTTATCGATAGTCCGAAATATTATTGATAAGCACCACAGCCAAGTAAATTTGGTCAGTGAAGTTGGTGTTGGTACTACTTTTTGGTTTGATTTACCTATTTTGGAAGAACATATACTAGAAATTAAAGGTTTATCGCACTCCTAATATCAACATAATATTGCGTAAACACAGACAGGCGTTGTTGCCCAATCAGTTTGTAAGTTTACCAAATTTAATAGATTTAACTCTAGATTTATCTAAAGTTTTTCCTCAATTATCAAGTTAATAAATTATTCTGACGAACGTTTTCCATACTCCCATTCATTCCTTTACACCGGATTCTTATATAGGACTCATATTTGATTTTTGAACAAGGTATAGGTATTGTAGGGTGCGTTACGACTTACGTCTAACGCACCATTCTTAAGGGTTCGGTGCGTTACGCTGACGCTAACGCACCCTACGTATCTTTTCAAAAATTAAACCGGATTTCTATATTTGAATGCTAAGTTTTAATAAGAGGTATTATTTAGCAATGCTTAAAAGCCTATCCAGAAGTTGATATTGTAATTAATAAACAAACTAAAAATAAAGCTACAAACAACAATAAAGTTTGATTGCGTCCAATCCAACCTTTTAAACTATTATTGGAATTAGATTTTTTAATTTGCTCTTGCTTGTGTACTTCATACTCTTCAATATTTTGGTAAAGCGTACAGTCTTTTGCATAGGGACGCTTCGGATAAGTACAACTATCGTCAATATGGTAAGTACAAGTGTCGCAAAGGTACTCGTCACCTTGGGCACGGTACAATGTAATACCAGGATGCCCAAAAGCTTTTAACTGAGTACTGCAATAGGGACAGCTTATTGCCTGCGAATCGACTTGTTGCTGACAGCGAGGACAAAATATTGTAGCCAAGGTTTTAATAAGATGATTGATATAGGTGTTTTTTTCGATTGTAAGCGATTCAATTTGTAAAGCACCAAAGGTTGAAAGGCTCAAATAATTACAGATAAAATTGCGACTTAAAATTTTTGATAATTTACGTAATTACACTCTGATAATAGGGGAATATTTGCGATTATGTTAACAATGTATAAATTAACTCAAGTACAATAAATATGGATAATTCTATAGTTCTAGTTTGCGCTGCGGATGACAACTACTCGATGCCCCTGGCTGCAACTACTCGGTCGGTTGTGGCACATATGAAAAATCCGCAAAAGCTATCGTTATATATTATCGATGGGGGGATTAGCCGCGTTAACAAAGAGCGAATTATTGAAAATCTTCAATCCGCACAAGTCAAAATTACCTGGCTAAAGGGTAAGCGATCCCAATTCCAAAATATGCAGATTTCATCGTCTGTGACGATTGCTGCATACTATCGCCTGCTGATTCCAGCATTTTTACCCAAGGAAATCGAAAAAGCAATTTATATCGATAGCGATGTTATTGTCCGTAGTGATGTAGAAGCATTGTGGAATCAGGAAATTGGAGATAATTATCTATTAGCAGTGCAAGATATGGGCGCACCGTTAGTTTCCTCACCACGCGGTTTAATGAATTACCAAGAATTAGGTATTCCTGCGGAGTGTAAATATATGAATTCGGGTGTGCTTGTATTTAACTTGAAAAAATGGCGAGAAGAAAACACAAGTCTTGCGGTCATTAAGTATTTAAACGATTATAAACAGTACGTGCGTTGGTTTGACCAAGACGGTTTAAATGCCATTTTAGCCGGGAAATGGGGAGAACTCGACCCACGCTGGAACCAAATGCCCTATTTATTTCGCTTTGGTTCCTGGCAGGAAAGCCCATTTAATGAAGAAGAATATAGTAATTTGTTGAATCATCCATATATTATTCATTACGCAACCCGCGAAAAACCCTGGAACGAGAACTGCATTCACCCACACAAAGAATTGTTTTATGAATATTTAGAAAGTTCAATTTGGGGGAATTGGAAAGGGGAACAAGCTGCCAAAAAGCAAAAGAAACAACAAATGGCTGTGTTCCAAAATATGTATTACTCGTTTAAGCAGCAAGTTAAATCGTTAATTCGGGTGTAGAGTGTAGGCGAAACGCCTGTGCAGTCCAGTCAGGCAGGATGCCTAACC
>JANNFJ010000428.1:0-4552 GCA_031379725.1 Calothrix sp. OTE_75_metabat_31 | reverse complement strand
TGCTTATTTTGATTGGCAGCAGGGTAAACGTCCTGATTGGTCTGAGGCTTTGCCATTTTACGGTCAGCATCCAGTAGATAATTAATATTAAAGATTAACCAGGGTAGATGAATATGTCCAAAAAGTATGTGTGTACTGTATGCGGTTATGAGTACGATCCAGAGGTCGGTGACCCAGATAGCGGAATCGAACCGGGAACCCCATTTGAACAAATACCACAAGATTGGGTCTGTCCAGTTTGCGGTGCAAGTAAAGAAGATTTTGAATTAGTACAAGATTAAAATTAAATGTCAAGCATTCGCAATGCTCCTGTTTGAGGAGCTTTTCGATGCTTGCTACTCAACCAGTTATAATTTCTCAAATTGGAAAATATAAGTTTGGTAACTATATAAGGTGATACTCACATCAAATAATGCCACATTTCTTGCTGTTGTTTTTCGAGACTGCGAATATGGCGAATTGTTACAGACACCGGATTAATACCGTATAAAATCAGTAAACTCATCCAACAAATAACTTTAATACAACTAAAAATAGTTGGTCGAGTTAACCACTCGTGAATTGCAATGCGGGCTTCATCTAAAAATCCATCGTACTCTTGAATATTGGGTAAATTGTGAAAAATTTTTACTTTGAGTCCATGAATACCGCTAACCATGTATTTACCCATTTGAATGCGTTCGAGTTGGGCTACTTCGAGATGACATAAATCGTGGTAGTGAATACAAACATTTTCTATTTTGATATGTTCGTTTCTAATTGTAATGGGAATCAGGCTAATACAACCGTACTTTTTTTTCAGTTTTACTATTATTGGGTGACTAGTACATATTGCCAAACAAAGTTTTGCCCAAGTGATATGATAGTTAAATGATAATTTTGTTTTAATCGCAGAAAATTTGAGGAAGTTTAGATTAGGTAAATAAGATCGAGCGAAGTTAATTATTTTGCTGTAATATTTTTGCTGTAATATTTCTGGCGATACCTTGGAAACTACTTCGTGATATGGCATCAAATACTGAGTTCCATTCTCATGGCTATCGTTTTTATTAATAATACTTAAATTTGCACAATAAACTTCCTTGAAGAAAATAGATAAGTAATTGGGAAGTAGATATTTGTATTGGGAATTACAAGATTGTTTTGCGAGATATTGCCCAAGCCTTAATTTCAAGTCGTTTTTATATTTATCTAGGGTAGAAGCTTCAAAATGGTGACGACGTTTATAGATTATATAGGCACGTAGTAATAATTGTTTGAGATGGAATTCATTTGACCGATCGTTACTTCGAGCAACTTGTTTTCCTAAAAAAGTCATTGCCAAAGCTAACTTTTGTTGCTGTGATAATTGTTCAAATGAGAGTTTAGTTGCCATTTTATACTAAAAATATATCAGTACAAATAAGTTAGTAAAGTATCTGCTATTCTCTACAGACTGTTTTCGAGAGAATCCAGATTGGGATTAAGTAAATCCACTAACTTTGACAAAATTTTACAATCCAAAGTATATCCCGATACATTAAATACTCTTAATAGGTAACTGTATTTGAGTTCAAAATGATGCGATGAACGTAGGTTTGCACCCTACACCTTAAAATTTAGATGCGTTTGCTCTGGAAATTTATCTCTTCAAGTGGCTCGTGATTCAATACTGCGGGCGTTAAGGGATCGCTCCGTAAAACTAGTTCGGGCATTGTGCGTGTCTGTTTCAAATAATCGAACATTACCCCAACATTTTGTTTTGTTAGGGCATTGCTCGTGTTTTAAATTTTACGCCATCCCTTCTCTAGGAATAGCAGTATTTAAGAAAGATGACTCAGAATCGGCATCTTTTTGCAACTGACCTTTTTTAGCTCGACGACGTTTTATCAAACTAAATACTTTGTCAGTATCAGGTGGATTTATCGGGTCTTGAGAGTAATCAAGTAAATCCCCTGGTGTGATATGACGATCCAAATCTTCTGCTAACTCATTTAAAGCATTGCACATCAAATTTAATGCCATGCCATCCAAGCGTGGCATTGTTTTTGCTTTCCTGAGTGCTGACATGGCATTAGGGCTAATATCCAATTTATGAGCCAGGTCTTTGCCCTTGATATTGTACCTAGCCATAATTTCTTTGAGTCTCCACCTAATCAAGGTCTGCATCATATAAGTGAACACCACTAATGTACTTTTATTAACAATAAATTATAAATCGCTTCCTGGCTTGTACTTAGCTACTATACCTGTATACAAATATTTATATAATGGAATTAAATAAATGCTTGTCTAACTTGTACAATAATTTTAGTAAATAAAAAGCGATCGCACTCTTGTCTTGGCAGATACGATGCGATCGCGTTCAAAACAACCCATATATAAGGGATTGAGATTATATGATGACACAATTTCCGGGTGTATTACAACTTGACGAACAAGCAGTATCTCAACGAAACAAGCAATGCGATATTGCGGCGCAAGAGTCTGAAATAGCGCCAGAAAAAATTGTTAATTTTTATTACGAAGAATTGGGCGATTCGACCGAGCAGATTTTGCGTTATGCTTTTTGGCTTGCTGACGTGAAGGAAAATAGTAAGAAAAGCAGGTATCAGCAAATACTTAGGGAGCAAGGCTGGAAGGGGGAAGATCGAAAATACTTGAAAGTTGCCAAAACGTTTGAAGACTTTGACCCGGCGGCATTACGCCACATTGAACCCGATACGATATTTCTCCTGGCTAAAAGCAATAAGAAATACCAGCCAGTCCTACAGCAGATGCGATATGCAGAGGAGCTAAACCAGGCAGTAGTGCGCGAACTAATTAAAAAGCACCGTAAGCCTAAACCATTCAAACCAGAGCCAAGCATTTGGCGAGCGACCCCCAGAGGGGAAAGGTATTGCCAAGTTCCACCAATTTGGGAAGATGACCATTTTTCGGGCGTTACCTTGCAGGCTATGATTGACCGCGAAGGCTTAACAGCACAACAGATAATTCGAGAATCCTTAGAACTGCGACTGGCATACAAAGAAGGGCGATTGGTTGAAGTTCCAGCAGAAATTATCGAAGAACCATTTCTAGACGATTTTACTGACTACGAAGCTTTTGACGATGTACAACCCGAAATCGAAGAAGAATCCTTTATGGACGAGTATGAGTTGGTATCGCCAGAAAATAGTCAATCGATTGACATTCCTACAGTCGATCTACCTCGATGGCAGTTAGGGTGGGAGAAGGGCAACATTGCGGTGGCAAATTCTACGAGCCAGGATTTTGAACAATGGTGCGGTGGGCAAACGGTAAAAGTTGTGTCTGTACGCGGTGAGGTTGGGAAGATTCAGTTTGTTACCGTTACTCGTGATGATGAGGCAACCTACGATAGCTTCGGTAATTGGATTGAAGAATCCCCGGTTGCTGGAAATGTGCCTTTTTTGTCTATGCGATCGCGCTTTACAAAATATAAATAAGGTTAAATATATGACATGGAGATTGAGTAGCCGTACCGGTCGCGTTTGCTACTCAAAAATAATAGGACAGGCAAGATGCCTATCCTACGGATTTATTGATATGAAGGAATGGCTTAGTTAGGTAAGCTTTGTGAGGGCACTATCAACCATTTCCAAAGCCGTATCAATTTCCGCTGCGGTAACAATTAATGGTGGTACAAACCGAATTACTTTCGGGCCTGCGGGAACTAACAGTAATCCTTCTTTAATCGCAGCATTGACAACATCGCTCGCAGTTAATTCGATATCTTCGTGTAACTCCGTACCATTAATTAAGCCCCAGCCACGTACTTCACGTATATAGGTGGGATATTTAGAAGCTAGTAGCTGTAACCCATGCCGCAATTGTTCGCCTCTTGCTTGCACGTTTGCAAGTATATTTTCTTTCTCTAAAGTCTCGCATACAGCCAGCGCGACACCGCAAGCGAAGGGATTCCCCCCAAAGGTGCTAGCATGTTCCCCAGGTTGGAAAACATCGCAGAATTTCTTCGCTAACATTGCCCCAATGGGAATACCACCCCCTAAACCCTTAGCACTTGTTAAAATATCAGGTTCGACTCCCAAATGTTCGTAACCCCAAAAATTACCGGTGCGTCCCATACCTACTTGCACTTCGTCGAAAATCAGTAATATGCCAGTTTCATTGCAAAGTTGCCGCAGTTTACGGAAGTAGGAAACATCCCCCGGACGTACTCCACCTTCACCCTGTAAAGGTTCAATGAGAATTGCCGCAACCCCATACTGACCGTCATCAAGTTCGCCAATTGCCTCGGACACTGCTGCAAAATCGTTGTAGGGGACGTAATGGAATCCGGGCACTAGGGGATCGAAATACTTCTGGTATTTGGGTTGTGCAGTAGCAGTAATAGTGGCTAAAGTCCGCCCGTGGAAACTGGCATGTGCTGTTAGAATTATGGGGCGTTCGATTTTTAATACTGTATGGGCGTATTTACGAGCCAGTTTAATCGCTGCTTCGTTTGCCTCAGCACCCGAATTGCAAAAGAAAACTCGGTCAGTGCAAGAATGGTTAACAAGCCAGTTTGCTAACTCTCCCTGTTCAGGAATAT